>JALNWB010000228.1 GCA_023231105.1 Ignavibacteriaceae bacterium
AGATCACAGGAAGATCAATGAAAGTGGTAAGAGAATATATTAAATTATACTATGATCTAAATCCAGAAACAAAATTAAATAAGTAAAAATTACCAGGCGACAAATGTCGTAATAGTAAATAATCTCATTTGATACAGAAAGAGGACATCAAGTGATGCTAAAGGAATTACACAAATGAAGTTGACTGGAGAATGAGTCAATAGAGATCAAGATTCGGATCAATCTGATTTAAGTTAAATAGTTTTGACAAATTATAACGTTAATAAAACTTAACTATAAAAAGGATCAAGATGTTGTCTCGAAAAAAAAGTGGTAAAGAAAAATATACTCCCAAATATTTTAGGAACTGGAAAATAATCCCTTTGGCAATTGGACCTTTATTTAAAGCATTGAGTCATCCGGATGCAAATTTTCCTAATAAAAATAAATTACTTTTTTCAAACAGTATTCTCGATACTCTCCGCTTAAGGAAAAAACTTCTCTTACACAAATTAGTTTATTTCAATAATCAATATTACTCAACCCCCACAATACCTGCATTTCCATCTAAAGACTATGATAGGATGGTTCTTAAAGGAGGGCTGAATTTTCTTTCAGCAGGATCTGAAATCAAAACACAAATTGATTCAGTATTTCTAGCTATTACAAATAAATGCAAACTAAAATGCGGATACTGCTATGAAAGACAAAACATAAATAAGACAGAGGATATATCTTCAGCAAAATGGAATGAGATTATTAAAAGTTTGCAGAATATAGGAGTGAATGTTTTTATTTTAAGCGGTGGCGAACCACTGCTTGCATTCGATAGCTTGATTGAAATATTAAGTTCGGGAGACAAAGATCAATCTGATTTTCATCTGCACACTTCCGGGAATTCCGTAACTCCTCAAAAGGTAAGGCAACTTAAGGAAGTTGGATTAAAGGCTGCTGCAATAGGATTGGATGATTTTGATGAAGAGAGGCATGATAAGATAAGGGGAAAAGGTTCTTTTGCCGATGCTGTTAAAGCGTTGGAACTTTTCAACGAAGCAGGAATTCTTACATATGTAAATTTTTGTGTCAGCAAAGATATGCTTCTATCAGATCGATTATATAAATACTATGAATTCACAAAAGGATTAAATGTTTCAATGATCCAACTGTTAGAACCAAGACCTTGCGGGGGATACTTTTATAATGGATCTGGTGCATGGCTTGACGAAAAGGAGAAGAAAAAACTAATTGAATTTACGCTGACTGGGAACAAAAACAGAAATTATAGAAATCATCCTTTGATTTATTATGTGGCACATATAGAAGGCAAGGAACAGTTGGGGTGTCATATGGGAGGGTTATCACACTTTTATATTGATAGTAGAGGCAATGTTTGTCCGTGCGTGTTTTTTCCGATCAAGTACGGAAATATTATTGAAGAAGATATCTTATCGATTTATAAAAAAATGCGGGAAAATCTACCTTTCCCCATCCATACCGAATGCCCATCATTACTACTTGCGGATAAGTGCAGAGAATTATTTAAGGAGAAAAAACAAATTCCAATCCCATTTGAACCAATTCAGGATCAAATTGATAATTTGTATGAAGAAAGCCGAAGTCATTCGTCGTCGTTCACTGATACAAATAAAAAATCACCATCGAAAGGGCAATAAAATGAAAAAACAAATATTCGTAAGTTTATTAATTGTAGCTTTTTTTAACTACATCAATGGTTGTTCAGTGACTAAAACTGAAAGGATAACGCCAGATAAATATTCATTCAACAAAGAAATAATAGAAGAAGCAGTATTGTTGAATTTGGATGTAATAAAATTTGATAAAGAGGGGGGACGCTATGCTAGACCTCTCGATCGAGTAGTTGGTAAGCTTAAAAACGGGGAAAATCGTAAGGTGCTTGTAGAGCAGATTAAGGAATTTAGAATCTCCTCAGTCGAACCGACAAAACTTGAAGATTTAAATAATCAAAAAATTAAAGAGATACTTCTAAAAAATAATGTGCTGACTATTTTTAATGCTAATGGTGGAGTTTATGATGAAAAGGCAAAAATAATTTCAGGTACTACAAAGGCTGGTGAAACGGTAAAGTATAGTATTGATAAGGTTTCAGAAATATATCTGGAGCGCCCTGAAACAATAAGTGATCTTAACTTAAGTAATGGTACAAAACTTACTCAAGTTATACTCAAAAACAGCAATTTACTCTACGCTTTTGATGAGGAAGGAGGAAGATATTTAACTCAAAAAAAAATGATCACTGGATTAACACCTGAGCTGAAGTATGTTGAAATAGACCCAGACAGTGTGCTATACTTAAATGTTCAAAGGAGTGATGTATCAGGTTCCGTATTAGCTACTGTAGGCCTAGCAGTTTTAATTCTCGGGGGGATTGTTTTGGTTATTGCTGCAACAAAACAGTCTTGTCCATTTATTTATTCTTTTGATGGAAATAAATATGTTTTTGACGCTGAGCCACTGGGCGGAGCGACTACAAAAGGTTTAGAGAGAACTGAATATTCGAAAATGGATTATTTGAAAAAAGTTGATAATCGTTATAAAATTCTGGTGCGGAATGAAGTGGAGGAGACACAGTATCTTGATGAGCTTTCTCTGCTAGCCATAAAGCACGATAAGGATAAAGAAGTTATTCCGGGTTTGGATGGAACATTTTATCAGATAAAAAATCCTATAACACCCGTTTATGCAAAAGATGAAAAAGGCTTAGATTTGAAAAAAGCGGTTAGTGCTCATGATAATCTTTATTGGCAAACAAAACTTCCGGTAGATAGTAATTTGATTGCACAAAATCAGAGGCACGAACTTATTTTTACCTTTCCTAATCCGGACAACAAAAAAAACGCTAAACTCATCGCAAATATTGGAACATCGCTTTGGGGTTCTAGAATGATCAGGGAAATGTTGCAGCTCTATGGTATCTATGTTGATAATTATTATGAAAAAATCGATGAACAAGGAAGTGAATATAAGCAAATGATGGATTTTATTGAGAAGGAGGAATTGTACAAGTTAAAATATTATACAAAGGATGGAGGCGATTGGAAATTCCAGGGATTTATTAATGGAGGCGGACCGCTGATTTCAGAAACTCGTATCTATGATTTAGATCTTTCTAAGAGTAAAGGTGACTCCATTACAATAAAGATTTGTCCTCCTTTCGGATACTGGACTGTCGATTATCTCGCAATTCAATACGAAGATTATGCCCCTCCGAAAATAGAAACTATGGTTCTTCAAACAGCCATCAACCAGGATGGAACTGATCTCAAGGAATTAATAAGGATTAAGGATAATAATTATTGTATTATGCGGAATGTAGGGGATTACTTCGAAGCCACCTATTTGGGAAGCGAAAACAATAAAGATCAGGAAACAACGTATTACTTAAAATCATCGGGTTATTATGAATTGCATCTGGATAAGTCTTCACCAATTCAATTTAATACCCTCAATAAATTTTTAACCGATCCAGGTTACATTATTCAATATTCTAATGAAAGATACCGTGATTGGGAAAAGTTAAATAATTAATGAAAGGGAGAGCAAAATGGATTCAAAATTATGTTATGTAGCTATGTTCATGATCGTTTTTCTTTCAACGAGCGTAACTCCTCAGGAAAAACTTCCAGAGTCTGAGCAGTGGATTAATATTAATAAAGATATGATGTACAATATTGTGATTGCTACCGACAGAGAGCAGCATATTACTAAAGGGATACTTTGCGGAATAAAAGGTGACAGTATCTACTTATCTCTTTACAACAAAATATTTTCTTTAAATCTGAAAAATCTTCTTACTCTTTCTATTGAAGATAGAAGAACAAGTCATCTTGCTACTGTTTCTGGGGCATTATCGGGAATGTATCTTGGAAGTCTTCTCTTCTTAACTTCTAAAAATCAATCAGCAAAATATTTGGAATATGATGGAAATTTAGAAATTGCAATATATGAATTGCTTTTTGTAACTATCGGAGGTGGCATAGGATATTTGATTGATCGTAGTTCAAACGCAGATCAAGAAATGTTTTATTTTAACCATGATGAGGAAAGTGCAGATAAAGAGATAAAAAGACTAAAGAATTTATTGACAGATAATCATGCACCCAGAAAAATGCATCTAAGTATTCATTTATCTCAAGTGAATTCTGCGTTTTCTGCAATTATGGATAAGTATAATAATTCGGATGGCCATTATTATTATAATGTTTATTCAGCATATGAATTACATAGCTTTAATTTAATCCGGAAATTATCATTGACGTATGAATATATGGAAAATCTTGAAATGGGAGTTGCGTTAAGTTGGTTTGGAGAACCTAACTTTACTCTACAGGGCGAAGGGAATTATAATGGAGCTAATTATACTTCTAGCAGCATCTCTCAGACTTATGATGGTTTAGGTTATTATCTTATCTCGAACTATAAACCATTGACTAATATTATCCCGGATAAATTTGATTTAATAATAGAGGCTGGAATTGGATTTGGGAAAGTTAATTATAATTTTAGATCTGAGACTACAATTCGGAATTATCCATCTGAACCTATAATAGAAATCAGAGAAAGAAGAATTAATAAAATGCTTTTTAGTTCTTTATTTGGTGCGGAACTTAAGTACTGTATTTATCCGGAGCTTAGTCTTTCATTACAGGCAGACTATATTTATTTACCTGAGAAAATGGCTGCTATTCCAGAATTTGGATTTGAGGAAAGAAGTCTTGGGAATTTTAGTTTTGGCTTGGGTTTAGGTGCTAATTTTTAACCAAAAGGGTCTAGAATAAATGTTAAGTCAATTTTTTAACACTCTTGAACTGCTGAAGAATGTTACTGCAGATTTTTATGTTTTACTCTTTTTTAAGTTTTTTTTGAGTGTTGCGGGGATTTAATATAAATGAGAGGATTTCTTAATAATTATTTATCTCACTGATGCAGATGAAAGTGAATTAAAAAATTACAACCTGATTTCTAAATCTGGAAATCATCTGACCGACTTGCCAGTCCCAACTTCGATTGGTGGGGATAGGGTATGGAACCGAAACTTGCTATTTGACAGGAACGAATAATCCTTTTTCCTGTTTTCCGCACATATTTAAAGGAAGACAAAAAAGATTAGAAAATAGCATAAAAGCTGAATTTATCTTCCAAGTTAGACTGACCCGCGGTAAATTACGGGCATGTATATTAGAAAAAA
>JALNWB010000229.1 GCA_023231105.1 Ignavibacteriaceae bacterium
ATGGAATACAATCTTATTCATAACTTATAATAAAATTTATGAGTTAGACCTAAACAACTATTCAGTTAACTTACTGATTCAGGCTGGGAGAGATGCTCATTATTCAAAAGATGGAAAGTGGATCTCTTATGTTGATTTTACTTATCCGCTACTATATACTTACAATTATGAATTAAAAAAAATAGCCCAGATCAATCTTCCTCTCGTTGGTAACTATATTTCAAATCCACGATTAACTTATGATAACAGCAAGATAATATTTTCGGCGGATTCCAGTTATTACGTGCATACTCAATAAACCGTCTGAGAATATAACAAAAAAGCGGTGAATAAATCACCGCTTTTTATTAAATCGTTCTAAGTTCTATGCCCAAGACTCTTTCAATCTCCTGAGAGTAGAAACAAAAAATCCAATAACCACAACTGCAACGCCAATCCACACTAAGCTGATAAACGGCTTGGTGCTGGCATTAACTGCAAGAATTTCAGCTGGTTGAGCGGTTGAGGCAGGCATTGAAAGTTTACCAACAATAAATTCAGCTTTCTTTGTTGTCGGATCTATCTTTGTCAGTTCGACTCGAAGGTCGGCATCTTTGAGTTCAACGGGAACAAAGGTTACACCTTGTTCGGCTTTTTTCATCAATGCTTCAATGGTTTCGGTTTTTCCGTTTTTTGTTACGGTAAGTTTCGCACCCATTTGAAAGTTACCGCCGCTCATCATCACCGACATATCCGGTTTTATAAAATCAGCGTAGGTTAATTCTGCTCCTTCTATCGAGGTTTTTTCATTTGGCATTAACGTTACGGCATTCCCTTGCGGATTTTTAGCCGCGTTGGAACCATCATCATAAGAAAGAGGCGAGATATAAAAATCTTTTGTAAAGCCTTCAAGGATATCAGGCTCTCTCATCAGACTATTATTAAAAGTACTGATGAACATAATCGGTTTTATAACTCTCGGACTGCCGTTTCCGTCTTTCACACTAACGTTGAATTCATACTTAGTGTTATTTTCAATTGGATTGTAGCTTGTAAATTCTAACGTATGCCCTAAAACTTGAACCGGTTTTCCCTTTGTTAAATCAACTTCAACTTGCTTGGAATAAGCCGATGAACCGACAACACCGAGAATAAAAAGTGAAATGCCGATATGAGCAATGTAAGCGCCAAGCATCTTTTTATTGCCGGTAAAAATTTTGTAAGCAATTTCCGCATTAACAAAAAAAGCAAAGGCTGCGGAAACGGTAAGCAGGATCATCATAATGTCATATACTTTTCCGAAAAGAATTATCAGCACGGCAAAAATTCCCGTTGCAATAAGAGAGAATTTTGATTTTTTCAAAATATCTTCGCCGGACGAATGTCTCCATTTTAGTAAGAAGCTAAATCCATTGAGAAATCCGATAATAATTGCTAATGGAACGTGCATCTCGTTATAAAATTTAGTTTCAACCGATTGCTTGAATATTGGTGCTGAAGTTCCGACGGCAACAATTAATGCTGAAGCGCCAATTGTAACGGCTGCGGTAAACAAAGCTAATTCCCGCGCAAGCAAACTTTCTTCCGAAACAATTTGAGATTCAAGATATTTCCACCGGTAAATTATCATTCCTACACCGAGGAGAAGAAAAGTGCCGACAAAAATAATTAAGAACAAATAAACAATCGTTCCGGGATCAACAAAAGAATGAACCGATGCATCGCCGAGAACGCCGCTTCTTGTTAAAAATGTTGAATAGAGAACCATCACATAAGCCAGAATTGAAAGCAATAAATTGATCTTAACAAATTTTCCAATTCCGCCTTTAGCCTGCGTTTTGCGCTGCACAATCATGGTATGAATTCCGGCAACACTAATAAGCCAGGGAACTAAACTTGCATTTTCAACCGGATCCCAAGCCCAGTAACCGCCCCAGCCAAGTACTCCGTAAGCCCAATATCCGCCAAGCATAATGCCGAGACCGAGAATTCCGGAGCCTGCTAAAATCCATGGGAATGACTGCCGAACCCAGTCTTTGTAATCGTTTTTAATTAACGCTGCCATTGCAAAAGAAAAAGGAACCGTAGTCATTGCAAAACCGGTAAAAAGAATTGGTGGATGAATCTGCATCCAGAAATTTTGCAACAGCGGATTTAATCCTTTCCCATGAATAATAAATTGATTTATCGAAATTCCAGCACCTTGTAACGTTGCGTATAAATCTTTACTCATCTTAACAAAATTCTGCCCGGAGTTAGGATCGCTGAACATGAAATTTTGCATAAAAGGAAGAGAGAGGAAAGAAGAATTAATTTTTACCGTTTCGATAAACATTGGTTCTGCCCAAATGAACGCGAATGGATTTTTCATCAGAGGAGAAACCATTACAAGTAAAAAAGTGGTCGCCAAACCAAAAACCATCATTACTCTTGGCTCTAAATCATCTCTTTTACCGGTGTATGATTGGAGAAAAACTCCGATCAACGCAGTAACAAAGAGCCACAACATAAAGCTTCCCTGCTGACCAGCCCAAAATGTTGCAAGTAAATATCCGAAGGGCAAATCATCGCTGCTATAGCTGTAAACGTATTCGTATTGATATTGATGCGTGATGATCAGATACATAAGAAATGCAGATGCAATGATTACAAACATTGCCATTGCATGAAAAGACATCCGCGCAATGTTAAGAGTATTTTTTGCGCCACGGTAAGTATAGTAATACATCACCATTGAAAAAATACTGAATGCAAGCGCCAGCGTAATTAATATACTGCCTGCCATGTGAACTCCTTGAGAATTAGGAATTAAAAATTAGATAGTTAGTAAAAATATTCTACGCAGAATGGCAAGAATATTTTTAGATTAAGAGTAGAGACGGGGCACGCCCCGTCTCTACAGAATAAATCTTTTGTTCTGGTTTACCAGGTTATGAATTAGGAATTAAAAATAACTGATAATTGATACCTTTTTTAAGACGAAGCTGCTGCTGATTGCTTATCTTGATATTTAGACGGACATTTAGTCAAAATATCTTTTGCATGAAAGTTTCCGTTTTTATACTGCCCGGTAACAACAATGCTTTTTGCCGCCTCAAAGTTATTAGGAATTGTGCCGGCGTAAATAACTTTCATTTCATGCCCGGTTGCATCCTTCATATAAAAGACAAAAGTTCTTTCAGATTTATTGATTTCATAACTTTTTTCTTTTACCCAGCTTCCGGTAGCTTTAATAGTACGTTCGGTTGACATTACTTTGCCGAAATCACTTTCATATTGAATATTACTTTTTGTGAACAAGTAAATCATCATTCCAAGAAAGACGACGACAATAACTCCGCCGAAGATATATTTATTTTTCATTTTAGAGATTCTCCTTTTATTTCTTTTTCTATATTTTTTATTCGATTGTTAAGTGCCAATAAAAATCCAAAGACTCCCGCCCAAACGATAAGGACGATAATCATCACTATGTAAATTGCGTTTTTTGAAAGGAACTCTTCCAACACTCACCTCAATGATATTGTTTATTTAATTTTTCTTTATAAAGCATCGACTTGTATCCAACGTACCACATCCAATAATATAAAATTGTAAACCCTATAAGCGATAAGAAAAAGATGAGCAGCATGTTTCCGTTCATTTTAAAATTTACTACCGGACCGGCGTTTGTATCATCGGCAGAACCGGGATGCAAACCTCTCATAATTCTCGGCATAATAAAAATGAAAAAGGGAACGGTAACAAAAGCAATAATTGAATAAACCGACGAAAGGGTGGCTCTTTTTTCTTCAACTTCAACGGCTGAACGAAGCGCAAACAAGGCGCCGTAAATTAGAAGTAAAGCAAAAATACTTGTCTGCCGCGGATCCCAGCTCCAATAAGAGCCCCATGCAAATTTAGCCCAAACCGCGCCGGTTACCGTTGCTAAAATGCAGAAGATCATTCCAAGTTGAGCCGAAGTATGCGCTTTAATATCGTCAACAATATCTTTATTGCGAAGATATTTTATGCTGTAAACGGTTGACATAAAAAACGCCACAACGGTAAGCCATGCCGTGGGAACATGAAAAAAGATAATTTTTGCGTTTTCGCCGAGCCCCATAATAAGTGGGAACTCATACCAATGCGCAGGCGTTGCAACAATGGGAAAAGTTATTCCGGCAATTGAGACAAAACTGATTAAGAGAAAAAGAAATATTTTCCAAATCATAAGAGTTTCTGTTTAGTGGTTGAAAAAATCATTAATCTTTCCAGATAAAATCAAACAATAAAAAAGATGCCGCTATCATTACAACATCGTAACAGCCAAGCACCGCAAGTTCAATGTAACTAGTCTCAAAAGTTGTGCCGTCCATCGCTTGTTTCGTTAAATCAATTAACGTTAACATTAGCGGCAATAAAATAGGAAACGATAAAACTGGATAAAGCGTTCCCTTTGAGCTTGCTTTTGCAATAATCGAGGCAATTAATGTTGAAGCGATTGCTATCCCGATATTTCCAAGAACAAAAGCATAAAGAAAAAGGGGTAAATTTTTAAGAACAAAAGCATCGAATAAAGCGGAATAAAGCAATGCAACAACAATATTCATTGCAAAAACGAGAATCAAATTGAAAAAGAGCTTTCCGCTGAAAATGGTTGTTGGCGATGCAATAAGCTGCAGCGTTAAGGTTGTTCCCCGTTCTTCTTCGGAAACAAAAGCGCGGGACAAACCGGACATTGCCGAGAAAAAGATAACAACCCAAAAGAGTCCGCCGGAAAGAAAATCGCTTATTTTTTCATTTCCGATCGAAAACAAAATTACACTGATTGTTACCACAATAAACATAATAAGCGAGTTTATCGCGTAGCGCATCCGCAATTCGGAAGCTAAATCTTTCTTAAATAATGCGTAAGCCGACATTTAATTTTTAGTTTTCTCAGCCAGAGGCTGATCCGCCTTTGGCGGAAGTTTTCAGTTATCGGATTCAATTGCAGTTTTTTAATCTTGCAATCTTTCAATTTTGTAATTTTTTAATTCTAAAATGGTAGAGCAAATAGCCAAATCGCTGTCTTCGTTTGAAGCAATAATAACAATATTATTCTGCGACTCTTCTTTAATAG
>JALNWB010000230.1 GCA_023231105.1 Ignavibacteriaceae bacterium
GGTGTGTATTGCGTGTACCAACCCGGATTCTCCAAAATATTTCTTTGAATAACTGCCGGCGTAATAGTCGGATAATAACCCATACCGATATATGATTTCGCAATTTTATTTTTTTGCGCGACAGAATGAATGTAATCTAAAAATTCTTTCTCCGTCATTGGATTATCAAGACTGAGTTCTTTTTCTAATTTTATTTGTTGTGGGACTGTTTCTTCGATTAGTTGATTAAGAGATGAGACGCCGATCTCTTTTAACATTTCATTTGTTTCTTGCTCTGATGAGCCGATATGGCGCCGTAAAAATGATTTATAAGAATAAGATTTTGGCATAAGAGACTTTAGTTTGTTGAAAAAATAAATTTTTGGTTATCAATAATAAATAAAATACATTTTAGATAATAGAGAAGTTGATTTGAAGCTCATTTAGGAGATTGGTTTGTGTCCGGTTTGTGTAAATATTTTTGATCTTCGGCAGGAATAGTCTGCAATGCAATTTTTGCCGCTTCTTGTTCCGCGGATTTTTTACTTTTCCCTTTTCCTTCACCCCAAATTTTTTCGCCGATTTTAATTTGAACCGTGAACTCTCTATCGTGCTCAGGTCCGCTTTCACCTATAACAATATATTTTGGATTTTCTATCCGCGCAGCCTGAGAATATTCTAATAATTGACTCTTAAAATTCTCATCGACTAAGTGCATGCCGAGTTTCAAATTCGGTTCAACAATGTATTGCCGGATGAACTGTTTTGTCTTTTCCATTCCGCAGTCGATATAAATCGCCCCGATCAATGCTTCAACACCATCTGCAAGAATTGTTTTGAAACCATTACGAGTTCCCGAATTCAACTCGGCGCCTACAAAAATAAATTGAAGTAAGTTTATTCTTTTGGCACAATCATAGAGGGCGGCTTTGTTCACAAAGTTTGAACGAATTTTGGTTAAAAATCCTTCATCTTCCGCAGGAAAGGCGTTAAACAACGCTTCACCAATAATGAAGCCGAGTAAGGCATCGCCGAGAAATTCTAATCTTTCATTTGATTCTTTAAACATTACATGATCAACTGCAGAGCGGTGAGTGAACGCTTCGACAAATATTTTTGGATGGGCTACTTTAGAATTGATGAGTTGTTCAAGTAACTTTAGATTTTTTTTTGTGAGTAGTTTGATAGATTTTCGTTTATCAAAATATTTTGAGAGAAGAGTAATCACCTTATTCCAAGAATTTTTTGAAAAGAAGAGAAGCGTTATGTCCACCGAATCCGAAAGTATTGCTTATTGCAGCATTGATGACTTTTTTAGTCGTAGTTTTAGCGCTATAATTGAGGTCACATTCAGGGTCAGCTTCATCTAAATTAATTGTTGGAGAAATTATATCGTTCTTAATTGAAAGAACGGTTGCAATTGCTTCGATGCTTCCGGCGGCTCCAAGCAAATGTCCGGTCATTGATTTTACCGAAGAAACAACAAGCTTATATGCATGATCGCCGAAAACTTCTTTAATTGCTTTCGTTTCTGTTACATCGTTATACGGAGTAGATGTCCCATGAGCATTAATATAATCAATGTCCGTTGGAAGTAATCCGGCTTCTCTTATTGCTTCTTTCATTGCACGGATAGCTCCATTGCCCGATGGTTCCGGTGCAGTAATATGATGAGCATCCGCCGTTAATCCAATGCCGGCTATTTCTGCATAGATTGTAGCTCCGCGGGAAACAGCGTGTTCCATTTCTTCCAGCAACAAAGAGCCTGAACCTTCGCCGATTACAAATCCATTCCGGTCTTTATCAAACGGACGCGAAGCTTCTTTGTATCTGTCGTTCCATGTTGATAACGCCCGCATGGAATTAAATCCGGCAATTGCCATTTCAGAAACAGGAGCTTCGGAACCACCGCATAACATCAGGTCGGCGCTTCCCCGTTCAATCAGCATAAATGCATCGGCAATTGAATGTGAAGAAGTTGCACATGCCGAAGTTGTGGCATAGTTAGGACCTTTTAATCCGAACCTGATAGAAATTTGTCCGGCGGCAATATCAGGGATCATCATGGTTACAAAAAAAGGACTGATCTTCCTCGGATCTCTATCTTTAAAAAAAACGAAGTGCTGATCGGTAAGTGTTTTAATTCCGCCAATGCCGCTTCCAAAAACTACACCGAATTTTTCAAGATCAGTTTTTTCTAAATTGATTTGAGAATCAACAATGGCTTGTTCGGCAGCAGCTAAAGCATATTGGGCAAACGGATCAATACGCCTGACGGCTTTTTTATCAATATAGGCAAGCGGATCAAAGTTTTTAACTTCTGCTGCAAATTTGGTATCGAAAAGCGAAGTATCAAATTTTGAAATAAGTTCAACCCCGTTTTCCCCTTTTAATAAAGCATTCCAAAATTCATTTGCTGTATTTCCAATGGGCGTAACGGCACCAAGACCTGTAATTACAACTCTTCTTTTTTCCATACATTATTATTCCCAAAGGAAAATGGGGAAAAGAAAAACTTTTCCCCAATGATAATTAACTTACTTTAGTTTTAAGATAGTTTATCGCATCGCCGACGGTGCCGATTTTTTCTGCATCTTCGTCAGGGATAGAAACATTGAAAGCACTTTCAAATCCCATTACTAACTCCACGATATCTAATGAATCTGCACCTAAATCATTGGTAAAAGAAGCTTCCGGTGTAACTTGTGCTTCTTCAACACCAAGTTTATCCATAATGATTTCTTTTACTTTTGCTTCAACATCCATAGTAGGACTCCTCTTATTATTGTTTATGATAAATAAAGTTAATTAACACTACATTGTCATTCCGCCGTCAACACAAAGCACTTGCCCGGTAATATAATCTGCATTTTCAGAAGCAAAAAATAGGGCTGCCTTTGCGATAACTTCCGGTGAACCAATTTTTTTTAAAGGAATAACAGAAATGATCGCTTCCTTCTGTTTTTCATTCAATTTTTTTGTCATATCTGTTTCAATGAAACCTGGCGCCACAGCATTAACCGTAATATTACGGGAGGCTAATTCCTTAGCAACAGATTTAGTAAATCCAATAACACCGGCTTTGGCAGAAACATAATTCGCTTGCCCGGGATTACCGGAAATTCCAACAACAGAAGAAATATTTATTATTCTTCCGAACTTTTGAGAGATCATGGATCGAACAGCACATTTAGTGTAATTGAAAACACTTTTCAGATTAGCACTAATAACCGAGTCAAATTCTTCTTCAGACATACGCAGGAGTAAATTATCTCGAGTAATTCCAGCGTTGTTTACTAAAATATCTAAACGACCGAACTTTTCCAAAGTAAAACTTATTGATTTTTCAGCATCGGCAAATTTAGAAGCATCGGCTTGGATGCCGAAAATTTCATAATTATTTTCTTTTCCCCACTGCTCAATTTCATTTGCGGCTAAAGCAGAACTATGATAAGTAAAAATAACTTTAGCTCCGTTTGTAGCAAAGGTTTGTGCAATGCTTTTCCCAATACCTCTTGTACCGCCGGTTACCAGCGCTACTTTATCTTTAATCATTTTACTTGTTCCTTCCATTCAAATATTCTTCTTTAAATTCAAGTAATTTTTTGTACCCATCTTCACCTAAAAAGCGGGTCAATTCATCTTTACAAAAATCGATAATCGTTGTCTCGCTTTCGTTTGTACGGTTGCATTTTTTCAACCGATCAATATGTTCGTCATCGAGGGTTAGCGCGTGTTCATAAATTGTAATCGGGAAAAGATAGCAATAAAGAGGTTTGTAATCCCAGGGATGTTTTCCTTCATTTATCGCGAGAGATTGAATAACGCATAATCCGTTTTTATCGAGGAATGCGCATTTGCCATTTATAACTTCCGTTCCTACAGCAATTCCTGATTCAAAATCATCATCTTCTTGAGGCTCTTCAAACCATTTGGAACTGTCTTTCGATTGCGTTTCATCCATTAAAGGAATGAGCTTGTCTTTAAGAGAAAGAATTTTTTCGTGTTCAAATTTGTCGGTATAGACACCGTAATAACAGCACTCACCATTACATCGACATCCAAATTTAAAGGTAAATAATTGCGGATCAATTTTTAATCCGTTTATTTGATAAACTTTTTCGGTTTGGCTCATAAGTATTTTTCTACCTCAGAAAATTTATCAATTCCAAAACAAACGGCGTTCGGATTTATTCTTTTTACAAGTCCTTGCAAAACTTTCCCCGGACCAATTTCCACGAATTCATCAAAACCATCGTTCGTCATATTTCTAATCGTTTCTTCCCATCGAACCGGTGAAGTAACCTGTTCAAATAATAATTTTTTAATTTCATCTTTTTTCTGAACCGGCAAAGCGGAAACATTTGCATAAACCGGAAACTTTGCATCAAAGAAGTTTGATTTTTCTAATTCTAAATAAAGTGAATCTTTGGCAGACTGCATCAATGGTGAATGAAATGCACCGCTTACGACTAATTCCTTAACTAATTTTGCTCCGTTTGCTTTCGCAAGTTGCATTGCTTTCTTTACACCTTCAACAGAACCGGAAATTACTATTTGTCCCGGTGAATTAAAGTTTGCGCACTGCACAATTCCATCCGCTGAAGCTTCAGCACACACGGCTTCTAATTTGACCGCATCAAGTCCAACCACGGCAGCCATTGTTCCCGGATTATCAATTCCGGATTTCTGCATCGCTAAACCGCGCGCTCTTACTAATTGAACCGCATCTAAAAATTGGATTGCCCCGGCAGAAACCAATGCAGAATATTCTCCTAAAGAATGTCCGGCAGCGCCCTGGCAATCGAGTGTTCTTAACAGACTTGACAAAACCACACTGTGCAAAAAAATTGCAGGCTGCGTGTATTCAGTTTGTTTTAATTCATCTTCCGGACCTTCGAACATTATTTGCGAAAGATTAACTCCCAAAACTCCGTCAGCCATACGGATCATTTCTTTGGCTTCAACCGAATTTTCAAAAAGGTCTTTTGCCATGCCGACATACTGAGCGCCTTGACCTGGAAAGAGAAATGCGCGTTTGCTCATTAATCAATTCCCCAAACAAGATAAATTGCACCCCAAGTATAACC
>JALNWB010000231.1 GCA_023231105.1 Ignavibacteriaceae bacterium
AAAACAAATAATAAAACCATGAGCAACGCAACTAAAACCTACACCCTATCAAAAGAAAAAATTAAAGTTTTACTTCTTGAGGGATTGCACGAAAACGCATCTAATCTTTTTCTTAAAAATGGCTACACAAATATTGAGTACATTAAAAGCTCGCTTGAAGGGGATGAACTTAAAGAAAAAGTAAAAGATGTTCATCTAATCGGAATTCGCTCAAGAACAAATTTAACCGCCGAGATACTTGAGCATTGTAATAAGCTGATAGCTGTAGGATGTTTTAGCATCGGCACAAACCAGGTTGATCTGCATGCGGCAAAACTTAAAGGTATTCCTGTTTTTAATGCTCCTTTTTCAAACACCCGTTCTGTAGCTGAACTGGTGATAAGCGAATGTGTTTTTTTGATTAGAGGAATTCCCGAAAAAAATTATAACGCACACAATGGTAAATGGTTTAAAGAAGCTTCCAACGCTTTTGAAGTAAGAGGGAAAAATCTGGGAATTGTAGGGTACGGACATATCGGTTCTCAAGTTTCAATTCTTGCGGAAAGTTTGGGGATGCAAGTCTATTATTATGATATCGAAAAAAAACTGAATCTCGGGAATGCCAAAGCATGCAACTCTCTTGATGAACTTTTACAGATTTCCGATATCGTTACGCTGCATGTGCCCGAAAC
Organism: Ignavibacteriaceae bacterium; assembly: GCA_023231105.1. Lineage (GTDB taxonomy): Bacteria > Bacteroidota > Ignavibacteria > Ignavibacteriales > Ignavibacteriaceae > UBA1563. The sequence continues at coordinate 672 of JALNWB010000231.1, forward strand.
AGAACTTACTAAAAACATGATAACCGCGGATAAAATAAAACTGATGAAGAAAGGAGCTTTTCTTATTAACTCTTCGCGCGGTACGGTTGTAAATCTGGATGACTTAGCGCATGCTATAGAAGAAAAACATTTGAACGGAGCGGCTGTAGATGTGTATCCGGACGAACCGGCTTCAAACAGTAATTCTTTTTCATGCGTTCTTCAAAAATTCAACAATGTAATTCTCACTCCGCATATTGCGGGCAGCACTTCGGAAGCGCAGGCAAATATTGCGCACGAAGTAACAGAAAAACTTGTGAACTATTGTGATGTTGGAAGTACGATAGGCGCGAGAAATTTTGTTGAAATATCTCTTCAACCTAATATTGATAAACAGAGGTATCTGCATATTCATAAAAACAGTCCGGGAGTATTAAAGAAAATAACAGAAGTATTTACAACAAGGAATATTAATATTGCTTCGCAGTATTTGCAGACCGATCCATACGTAGGATACGTTATTATTGATATTGACAGTAAAGAAAAATCGCCGGAAATATTAAAAGAATTGAAACTGATTCCCGAAACAATTAAAGCGCGCATGCTTATATAGTGTAAATTATTCATAGCATCACCTTACGCGAAAGACATTATTGATCTCATATTTTTAATCAAATCATATTCATAATCGTAATCATAATCATAATCTTTTTCTTACCTGTCAGCCTTTGGTTGAATCTGCTTTTGCTGTCTAAAATCGAGTAAGATTACGATCAGGATTAAGATTAAGAGGATTTTGATTAGCGGTTATAAATTAATTTATCCAGGATTCGCTGAAACGTTTATAGATAAAAAAACGGCGTCAAAACTGACGCCGTTTTTTTATTCTTTTAGAAAGGATTGTTACTTCGTCAATTCCGCAGTTACGGTTCCGCCACCCATTGTTGCAGGAAGTTTGGCTTCAGTTTTAACAACTACTTTTGAATCTTTAGCGACCCAAAGCGTTGAAGAACCGGCGTCACCTTCAACCGGTTTTATTTCTACTTTGTAAGTATCAAAAGCGCCTGCTTCGACGGTGATGTTTTCGCTGCCAATAACTTTTAATGACATAGTTTTTGCACCACCGGCTTGAATATCAAGTTGATTGAATGAAGCTTGATATCCTTCAACTAAAGGTAATGTACGAAGCGGCAATTCGATTCCCGAACCATCAACCAAAAGAGGTGAATCGGCTTTTGCGCTTACCGGCATATTCTGCGGACCAGCTACAATTTTGCCCGTAACTTCATTTCCGTTGAAATTAAGTTCTACAGTTGCCGGCCCTTGCTGGATCATTCTTTTTACCGGAAGAACTGTAACTCGATCAAAATAAAGAGAATCTTTCATCGCCATCATACCTGTTAAATTATCAACAACAAGAAAAACATCTTTTCCGTTGAAGGCTGTTTTTGTAATTGCTCTTTCCAAATTCATTGTAAAGTTTTGTCCCATTGCATTTACTTTTACAGCATATTTAAAAGTACCTTCTTGAATTTTAGAACCGTCAAAAGATTTTAACAATTCTTTCGGCGCTTCAACTGATTCATTCTTCGGCATGGTAACGGTTTTAATGTCAACCGTAATATCTTTTAATTTTTGCTGAATTTCAGGACGAATATAATCTTGAACTCTTCCTTTTAAGTGCTTGGCAAAGAATTGCTCCATCGCAACGTACATGGCAAGACGGTTTTCTTTTCCAGCGAATCCATGTCCTTCATCCGGAGCGACCATATATTCCACTTGTCTGTTTAGATCGCGGAGAGCAACAACAATTTGGTCTGCTTCAGCTTTTTTAACGCGCGGATCGTTTGCGCCTTGAACTACATAAAGAGGTGCTTTGATCTGTGTAGCATAATTGAACGGAGAAACTTCATCTAACAATTTTTTCTCAGCAGGTTTTTCCATATCACCAACGCGGACATCAAACATTTTTTTTGCCGGAGCCCAATATGGCGGAATTGATTTTAATAGAGTGATGATGTTTGATGGTCCGACAATATCAAAACCGGCTGCGTAAACATCGGGGGTAAAAGTCAAACCTGCGAGAGTTGCATATCCGCCGTACGATCCGCCGGAAATTGCTACACGTTTCGGATCAGCAATACCTTGTTTGATCAACCATTTAACGGCATCGGTAAGGTCATGCTGCATCGAACCGCGTCCCCATTGTTTATTACCGGCATTCAAGAATTTTTTCCCGTATCCGGTTGAACCTCTAAAGTTTGGTTGAAGAACCGCGTAACCTCTGTTTGCAAGAAATTGTGCTGTTGCGTTATAACCAAAGAAATCGCGCGCCCATGGTCCGCCGTGGACAAAAAGTACGGTAGGAAGATTTTTTGCCGGAATTCCTTTTGGTAAAGTTAAATAAGCCGGAATACTCATACCGTCGCGAACTTTATATCTCACTGCTTTTCTTTCGGAAAGATATTCGCTTGGCAAAGTTGGGCGTGATTTATAAAGTAGTTCGGCGGTTCCTTTTGTTCTATCAAAAAGATAAACAGAACCGGGATCAACGTCTCGTGAAACGGAAACTAACCAGATTGACTCATCAGCAGAAGTTGAGACAAGTCCGATCTCGCCTTTTGGTAAAAGAGATTTCAGCTTGTTGTAATCCTTTTCCCATGATTTATTTTTAAAATAAATTCTGGTTTCATCGCCAACGTAAACGGTAGCGATAAGTTCGTTTGTTACATCTGAAAAAATCACATCGCCAAAGTCAACTTCGTTCTTCGGATCTTTTTCAATAAACTTTGTTTTACCGGAATTCAAATCATATATAAGAAGTTCCAACTTATCAGCTTTAGCTCCTTTGTTGGAGATCATATAGAAGCTGTTGCCGTCCGGCATAAAGCGGATCGGACCGGCAGATTCTTCATTATTCACAACATAAATTTGATCTAACTTATCACCGTTAACTTTTAAGATTTCGGTTCCGCCATCAGCGGTTTGGCGAATTCCAAGTTTTAAATTTCCGTTAAGATCGAACACCCAGCTTGCAACGTTATCATCATTCTTTCTGATGAGTGTTCTTTCGCCGGTAGTAAGATCAAGTTTATAAATATCGTGAAGCTGCGGATTGCGATCATTCAATCCGATAAAAATTTCGTTAGGTGAATTTTTAGGAACGTCATAAATAAATGCACGAACATTTTCGAGTGGTGTTAAATCCTTTGCTTGTGGAACCGGGTCGCCTGTTGCTTTTGGATCAACGGCATAGATGCGGAAATTTTCATTGCCTCCTTGATCTTGTACAAAGAGGACATATTTGCTGTCACGCGACCAGAAATAAGTTGTAACCGGACGTTTAGCATCGGCGGTAAGCGGTTTTGCTTCATCAAATTTTTGATTTCGCTCTTTTACCCAAATATTTCTAACGTTATTAAAGGGTTTTACAAAAGTGATATATTTCCCATCGGGAGAAATTTGAGCGCCGGAAATATCCGGATCGCCGAAAAAGAGTTCTCTATCAATAATAGGCGGTTGTTGGGCCGAAAGGTGAGTTGAGAAAATGAACAATAACAGGAAACCAAGAATTTTTTTAGTAAACATTAAGTACTCCTTTATATTTTTGCGCTTCAAATTTAAGAAGTATTCCGGCAAAAAGAACATAAAAATTGCAAAACTCGTTTTATTGTGATGGATTGAAATATGTGTGGATAAACGGTATTGCCGGTAATCATGAATGAAAAAAATAAAAAGTTGAAAAAATATTGAGGAAAAACAAAAAAGGTGGTGGAAATTTTTTGTGAAAACGTCAAAATGTGTTATTTTCTCAATGTAAAATTTCAAAAGTTTACAAAAATTCTGCAATAGCTCAATGGATTTAGTTCATAGGCTGTTATCCCGACTTCGTCGGGATGCAAGTTCGATCCACCGCGCGGATTGCTTGTTGAAAACTTAGACTGTTTTTTTTATTCCGCGATAGCTCAATGTTGGAGCATTCGGCTGTTATCCCGACTTTGTCGGGATGCAAGTTCGAGTCTTGCTTGCGGAGCCAACAAAGACTCAAGATTTTTTTATTCCGCGATAGCTCAATGTTGGAGCATTCGGCTGTTATCCCGACTTCGTCGGGATGCAAGTTCGATCCACCGCGCGGATTGCTTGTTGAAAACTTAGGCTGTTTTTTTTATTCCGCGATAGCTCAATGGTGGATCCCGATAAGATCGGGATGTTAACCGAAGGGTTTTTGAAAAGAAATTAAAATTCCGCGATAGCTCAATGGTGGAGCATTCGGCTGTTAACCGAAGGGTTGCAAGTTCGAGTCTTGCTCGCGGAGC
>JALNWB010000232.1 GCA_023231105.1 Ignavibacteriaceae bacterium
AGGTTTTTTTCAGACTTGAAAGATAAAAGTTACGGTTTTAGCGGGGACTTTCTTATAAAACCGTTTGAAGAACCTTCAATGCCGAATTTCAAAATCGGTTACTTGCAGAACAAGAAGGATAGAGATTACGCACCGAGAGTATTCGGTTTTGATTTCAACCAGAGAAAAACTTCGATCAATTTGAGGGACAGTATTTTCAGTCTGCCGGTTGAAGATATTTTCCAGCCGGAGAATATTAATCCCAATTTTATTTATGTAGTTGAAGTTTCAAATCCCTCCGATAAATATAACGCGACCGAAAGAGTCCAAAGTACTTATGCAATGTTCAATGCAACTTTGTTCTCCGATATCAAACTTACAGGCGGTTTCAGATATGAATATTCAAACGTAAGATTGACTTATATCGATCCCCAGAGTTATACAAAAACATTGACGGTATCACACAAATACAATGATGTACTTCCTTCACTAAACCTAACTTATAAGTTTAATGAAAACATAAATTTCCGTGGAGCGTACGGCAAAACAGTCGCGCGTCCGGAATTAAGAGAGCTGGCAGTTTCGGGATACTATGATTTTTTAACCGATGACTATGTCTTCGGAAATCCTGAATTGGTTAGAACCGTAATTGATAACTATGATCTTCGATTTGAATTTTATCCTGATCCGACAGAATTGTTTGCCGCAAATCTTTTCTACAAACATTTCAATAAACCGATTGAGGTTATCGGAGTAAACACAAGTTCAAAATCACGCTCATGGAAAAATGCGGATAACGCGGTGAGTTATGGTATCGAGTTGGAAGCGCGTAAAAATCTTGCATTTATTTGGGATGCTTTCAGACCGCTATCACTCAATTGCAACATCAGTCTTATTAAATCGGAAGTTGATCTTGGAACGGCAAGTTTGGGTCAAGCAGGTACTGTCCAAAAACGTCCTTTGCAAGGGCAGGCGGACTATGTGTTAAACATCGGGCTTTATTACGATCTGTATGAATCCGGTTTAACGGCAAACCTTGTTTATAATAAAGTCGGGCAAAAAATTGTAGAAGTTGGTGTTGATCAAACCGGTGATATCTTGAGCAGTCCAAGGGATCAGATCGATTTTAACATCTCTCAAAAAATATTTAATAATTTCACGGTAAAATTTGCAGTTAAAGATTTATTAGCTCAAGATGAAAAGACTATTCAAAGAACCCTGGATGGAGATAAAGTTGCAGACAATATTAAGCGGGGACGCAACATCTCGCTGGGGATTTCGTATCAATTGAACTAAAGGGTAAAAGTGATTCGGTTTTTGTGTGGATATAAAATTAATAAACTAAAAAAGGAAAATAGTATGAGAAAAATATTTCTGTTCTTGATCATCTTAGTCACATCTGTAGTCAATTTGAGCGCGCAAACTCAAGTTGAAATTTCAGGTGATATTTCAACAAACACAACATGGACGGCGAATAATAATTATTTGCTAAACGGTTTTGTTCATGTAGCGGATGGTGTTACGTTAACCATCGAAGCCGGAACAACCATTTATGGAAAGATCGGAACAAAAGCTTCATTGATCGTTCGTAAAGGTGGAAAGCTCAATGCGATCGGTACGGCAACTTCACCAATTGTTTTTACAAGTGAATATACAAAACCGGGATCAGTTCAAGAACCGGCGGCTGGCGATTGGGGCGGAATTATTTTATTGGGAAAAGCGCCTATCAATGTAGCAAGCGGTTCGGGACAAATAGAAGGAACGGGAGATATTAATGATATATACGGCGGTACCGACGTTAATGATAACAGCGGAACATTAAAGTATGTAAGAATAGAATTTCCGGGTGTTGCCTTTGCGAAAGATAACGAAATTAACGGGTTAACATTCGGTGGAGTAGGCGCGGGAACAACAATAGATTATATTCAAGTTGCTTATTCAGGCGATGATTCTTATGAATGGTTTGGCGGTACGGTAAACTGTAAACACTTAATTGCCTATGCGGGAACAGATGATGATTTTGATACTGATTTTGGTTTTCAAGGAAAGTTACAGTTCTTACTTGGAGTAAGAGATCCGTTAGTAGCCGATCAAGCAGGTACATCAAACGGATTTGAAAGTGATAATGATGGGACGGGTTCTTTGAATTCGCCGAGAACTTCCCCGACCTGGTGGAACGTAACCTTGATCGGACCAAAAGCAACGCCAAGTTCAACAATAGATTCAAAATATAATTATGGAATGCATTTAAGAAGATCATCACAAAATAAAATCAGCAATACATTAATTATCGGTTGGCCGAAAGTGGGAATATTTGCGGATGGAACGCAGACCAACAAAGATTTAAAAGATGGTTTGTGGTGGTTCAGGAATGGAATCGTTGCAGGCGCGGCAAAGAGTGTAGATTCAACTAAGGGTGTTGCCGGATTTGATTATAGCAACTGGTTCACAAGCAATAATAATCGATACTACGATAATAATGATGCAGCAGCGTTGAGCAATCCGTTTTTCCTTTCACATCCTAATGCATTACCAAAAGTTGGTTCACCGGCGTTAACTGGAGGAGCAGTTCCTCCGGGTGATGGATTCTTCGATGTTACGGCTACCTTTGTTGGTGCGTTTGGAGCTGAAGATTGGACTTCGGGCTGGTCAACAATTAAAATGACTCCTGTAGTTTCATCAACTAATGAAGAGTTAGCAACAGCCCAGATTCCTGTGAAGTTTGAACTTTCTCAAAATTATCCTAATCCATTTAACCCGGCAACAACGATCAGATTCTCTTTACCTCAAGCCGGGGCGGTTAAATTGACGGTTTATAATTTGCTCGGGCAGGTTGTAACAACTCTCGTAAACGGCTATAGAGAAGCAGGTACTTATAACGTAAACTGGGATGCTTCAAATCTTTCAACCGGAATTTACATTTACAGAGTGGAAGCAAATTCCTTTAGTCTAACAAAAAAAATGACGTTGTTGAAGTAGGCAATTCTCTCTCTCGTTCTCTCTCACCAACTCTAAAGGACGCTGCATTCGTTAGCGTCCTTTTTTTATTTGTTGATGGAGATATTTACATTTAAGCAAATGAATATTTTATTTCTAAATTTTTTAATACTCACGTTCATCCCATTTTATCTTTTCTCGCAAGGAAATCATTCCTTTTATTCTGCCTTCACTAACATTTCATCCCACCCGATAAAAGAACATTTACAGGTATTAGCTGATGATTCGTTAGAAGGAAGAAGTGTTGGAACAAAAGGCGGCAATCTTGCCGCTCAATATATTTCGGATCAATTTTCCAAACTCAATCTAAAATCGATTCCATCCGGGAATTCTTTTTATCAAAATATTCCAATGCATGGAAGCACAACCTTAAATACATCCGAAATGATGCTTCTTTCAGATAGAGATACTACTTATCTCAATTATTCAACTGATTATTTTCTTTACAGATCAGGGCAGCAAACATTTCTTCCAACCCCGATACCTTTAGTTTTTGTCGGATACGGAATTGTTGCGCCTGAGTTTGATTATAATGATTATCAATCGGTAAACGTTGAAGGGAAAATAGTTGTTTATCTTGATGGCGAACCTTACTCTGAAGATAAAGATTATTTCGATGCACAGTATCCAACGATTTACAGTTATCCTGAATCAAAAAGAAGAATTGCAATTGCAAGAGGCGCCTCAGGAACCATTCAGATTCCTTTAAATTCATTTGAAGATTGGAATGCTGTACAAAAAGATTTTTCATTTGAGGATGTTACACTTGCTTATTCTGTTTCCAGCAATTTAAGTATTCTTCTCAATCCTTATGTCGCGGAAAAACTTTTTCATGGTTCTAATTTTACATTCAATGATTTAATGAGAATGCACAACGATAAAAGAATTGAGTCGTTTCCTTTAACAACTAAGTTAAAATTTAGGGGCGTGTTTAAAGAGCGTGATTTTATCGCCCCAAACGTTATCGGAATTTTAGAGGGGAGTGATGCTGAATTGAAGAATTCTTATCTTATCATCTCGGCTCATTATGATCATCTGGGAATTGGAACGGTTGTGAAGAATGATTCAATTTACAATGGCGCACTTGATAATGCAATTGGCGTTTCTGTTCTGCTTGAATTAGCTAATGCTTTTTCAAGTATGGAGATAAAACCTAAAAGATCAATTCTTTTTATTGCAACTACCGGAGAAGAAAAAGGTTTACTTGGATCAAGTTATTATACCGAAAACCCGGTTGTTCCGCTTTATAAAACTATCGCAAACGTTAATATAGATGGAGTAGCAATATTCAAGGACTTTGAAAGTGTTGTTGGTATTGGAGCCGGTATATCCACGTTGGATAAATGGCTAACTTCAACTGCCGAAACATATAATTTGTCTTTAGAAAATATTCCATCACAATTTAAAAGATTTGATGCATTTAATAAATCAGATCAATTAGCATTTGCTTTGGCGGGCATTCCATCAATTTTAGTTCTGGAAGGAACAAAGAACAAATCGAAATCCAGAGAGGAAGTAACGGAAGCGTTTATTGATTACTATCTAAATTATTACCACACTCCCTTTGATGATCTAAAACATGAAATTGATTGTGAAGCGGCTGCAAAGCACGCAAAAATATTATTTGATCTCTGTTTTAACTTAGCCAATAGTAAAGATACTCCGGAGTGGCGCGAAGGCACTCAATTTATCAATGCACGATTAAGATCAATTGCCGAAAAGAAGTAACCATGACTCACAAAAAATATTTTATCCTTTTGTTGATCTTATTCAATGGTTGTTCGGCAAATTTCTATAATTCAAATACAATAAGAATTGTAGGTTCGGATACGATGATTGAATTAACATCCAATCTTGCAGAAGCATATATGAAAGAATATCCCGGAATCTCTATTCATGTTGAAGGAGGAGGAACAGCAGAAGGCATCAAAGCGTTAATTAACAACAAAACGGAC
>JALNWB010000233.1 GCA_023231105.1 Ignavibacteriaceae bacterium
CTTTTTTCCTCTTGCTGCTCATTCTTAAAAAATTTGCTTGGAAACCAATTCTTTCCGCTCTTGATGAAAGAGAACAAAAGATTAAAGATTCTCTACTTATGGCGGAAAAAGCAAATGAAGAAGCCAGGCAAATGATTGAAGACAATAAAAAGCAACTTCTTCTTGCTGAAGATGAAGCGAAAAAAATTGTTGAGCAAAGCCGCGTTTATGCAGATAAATTAAAGAGCCAATTACTTGAAGAGAGTAAAGCACAATCACAAAAATTGATTGAGAACGCTTCGCAAGAAATTGAGCGCAAAAAACTTGAAGCATTTGACGATCTTAAAAATCAAGTCGCCGATCTTTCTTTATCAATTGCTGAAAAGATTTTGAAACAAAATGTTGATAAGAACGCAAATGCCGAAATGATTAAAAAATACATTGATGAAATTCAGAAGAACTAACCATGGCAGTTAATAAAGTTGCCGTAAAATATGCAAGGAGTCTTCTCGATTTTGCAGAAGAAAGAGAAGCTTTGCAGACCTTCTCAAAGGATGTTGATTTTGTTCTTCACGTCTTTGGGCAAACTGACGAGGTGAAGAGATTCTTCAAGAATCCTATTATTAAAGAAAAAGATAAAGCCGCCGTTTTTACTTCTCTTTTCAAAGAAAGAGTTTCAAACGAATTTTTTGAATTCGTTTCTCTTATGATTCGCAAAGGGAGAGAGAACGTTCTGGAAGAAGTCCTTTTATCTTTTGTTGAATTTAAGAACGAAGCGCTTGGCATTGTTCCCGTTGCTTTAACCACTTCATATCCGTTAAGCAGTATTGAACTTGAGCCGATTAAAATTGCGTTTGAAAAAATTCTAAATAAAAAAGTGATTTTTACACTTTCCGTTGATGAGCGGCTTATCGGCGGATTTGTTGCTAAATGCGGCGATCAAATTTACGATGCTTCACTTCAGCATCAATTGGTGCTGATAAAAAATCAATTAAGAGTCGGTGGACCTTCATTAAACTAATGAATCCGCCTCAGGCGGACTAAAGGAAATTTATATGGTAGATTTAAAACCTGATGAAATAACAGCGATTATACGGAAACAAATTTCCGGGTATCAAAACGAGGTTGATGTTTATGACTTCGGAACCGTGCTGCAAGTTGGTGACGGTATTGCACGCGTCTATGGATTATCAAAAGTTATGGCGAGCGAACTTGTAGAATTTCCGAATGACGTTTTTGGTATGGTGCTCAATCTTGAAGAAGATAGCGTTGGCTGCGTTTTGTTTGGTGATTCTTCTTTGGTAAAAGAAGGTGACCAGGTAAAACGAACCGGGCGAGTTGCTTCTATGCCCGTTGGCAATGCAATGCTCGGACGCGTTATTACGCCGTTAGGAACACCTCTTGATGGAAAAGGTCCAATTCATACAGATCAATTTTTACCGATGGAAAGAAAAGCACTCGGTGTTATTCAACGTCAACCGGTTAAAGAGCCTCTTCAAACCGGCATCGGCGCTATTGATGCGATGATCCCGATTGGACGCGGTCAAAGAGAATTAATTATCGGTGATCGCCAGACAGGCAAAACTGCCGTTGCTGTTGATGCTATTATCAATCAAAAATTTACTCATACTGAAGAAGCCGCAAAGTTAGGCGTTAATCCTGTATTTTGTATTTATGTTGCAATCGGACAAAAAAATTCAACTGTTGCGCAAGTTGTTGCAAAACTGCAAGAGAATGGTGCGATGGAATATTCAACGGTTATTGCAGCTTCTGCTTCAGACCCTGCACCGCTTCAATTTATTGCTCCTTATGCGGGCGCAACTTTAGGAGAATTTTTTAGAGATAATGGAAAACATGCTCTTGTAATTTATGATGATCTTTCAAAACAAGCGGTTGCATACAGAGAACTTTCATTATTATTGAGAAGACCTCCGGGACGTGAAGCTTATCCAGGTGATGTTTTTTATCTTCACTCACGTTTGTTAGAAAGAGCTTCAAAATTAAGTGATGAACTTGGCGGCGGAAGTTTAACGGCTTTACCGGTCATTGAAACTCAGCAGGGTGACGTTTCTGCTTACATTCCAACGAACGTTATTTCAATTACCGATGGTCAAATTTATCTTGAATCTAATTTATTCAACGCTGGTGTTCGCCCCGCTATTAACGTAGGTATTTCCGTTTCCCGTGTTGGCGGTAATGCGCAAATAAAAGCTATGAAAAAAGTTGCCGGAAGTTTAAAACTTGATTTAGCTCAATACCGAGAACTTGAAGCCTTCGCCAAATTCGGTTCGGATTTGGATGCATCAACTAAAAAGATTTTGACACGTGGTTCAAGATTAGTTGAATTGTTAAAGCAAGGGCAGTACGTACCGGTTCCAATTGAAAAGCAAGTCGTAAGCATTTATGTTGGAACAAACGGCTACTTAGATGAAATTCCGATCGTTGATGTTAAACGGTTTGAAAAAGAATTTCTTGAATTTGTAGAAGTAAAATATTCCGAAATTTTCAAATCTATTAGAGAAACAAAAGAACTAAAAGAAAACACGGTTACTTTGTTAAAACAAGCCGGATCAGAATTTACACAAACGTTTAAGAAGAGCGTCTAACTTATGGCTACGCTTAGAGACATACGACGAAGAATTAAAGGCGTTCAAAACACAGAGCAAATTACCAAAGCCATGAAAATGGTTGCAGCGGCTAAGTTACGCCGCGCTCAAGAAAATGTTGTTAGCGCGCGTCCGTATGCTAGAAAAATATCGGGATTAGTTAATCATTTATTAACAGACGAATTGAGCGAAACCAATTCCTTCTTAATTGAAAAAGCCATTAAGAAAGCCTTGGTGGTTGTTCTTACTTCCGATAGAGGTTTATGCGGAGCTTTTAACACAAATATTTTGAAAGAAGCCGTTCGCTTTATCGGTGAAGAACTTATTCCTCAAAAAATTGAATATTCAATGTACTGCATCGGTAAAAAAGGTTTTGATTTTTTCAGAAAAAGAGATTACACGATAGCAGGAAATACACTTGGTGTTTTCGGACATCTAAAATTTGCCGATGCACTGTCAATTTCAAATGAAATTATTATCGGTTACTTAAACGGTGAATACGATAAAATTGTAGTTGTGTACAACGAGTTTAAATCGGTTGTCCGCCAGGAAATAGTTCGCGAACAATATTTGCCGATTTCTTTTGATGAAACAGAAACAGTAAAGCATCAGGCAATTGATTATATTTTTGAACCGTCACAAAAAGAAATTATCGAGTCTTTGCTTCCGAAACATTTGCAATCACAGATGTGGAGAATTTTGTTAGAGTCTAACGCGTCTGAATATGGCGCGCGAATGACCGCTATGGACAATGCTTCGACGAATGCAAAGGAATTAATTAGGTCGTTAAAAATTACCTATAACAAAGCGCGCCAGGCGGCAATTACAAAAGAAATTCTTGAAGTTGTTTCAGGCGCAAATGCTTCAAGGTCTGCTTAACCAATATGCTTGAAGACCTTAGTGCTAAACTTGAACTTGCTTTAAAAAAAGTTCGCGGTCAAGGAAAGATTACCGAAAAGAATGTTTCCGAAACTTTACGCGAAATTCGTCGTGTTCTTTTAGATGCCGATGTTAATTACAAAGTTGCTAAAGAATTTATTGAAAAAGTTTCTCAAAAAGCTTTAGGGCAGGAAGTCCTTACTTCTATAACACCGGGACAGTTAATTACAAAAATCATTTACGATGAATTAACTCTTCTGCTTGGCGCTAAGAATGCTGAACTGGAAATAAATCCAACCGGGCCAACAATTATTTTGATTGTTGGACTTCAAGGTTCAGGTAAGACAACTTTCTCGGCTAAACTTGCCGGTAAAATGAAGCAGCTGAATAGAAAGCCGCTTCTTGTTGCGGCAGATATTTATCGCCCCGCTGCTATCGATCAGTTAAAGTATCTTGGAAAATCTATTTCAGTTCCGGTTTTTTCACTTGAAGAAAAAGACGCGAGAAAGATTTCAAAAGAAGCGTTACTTTTTGCAAAGCAAAATGGAAACGATACGGTTATAATCGATACCGCCGGACGTCTTCATGTTGATGAAACTTTGATGACGGAAATTTCAGATATAAAGGAACTTGTAAATCCGACTGAAATATTATTTGTAGTTGATTCAATGACCGGGCAGGATGCGGTAAACTCTGCTAAAGCTTTTCATGAAAAAGTAAATTTTACTGGAGTTGTTCTTACTAAACTTGATGGTGATTCTAAAGGCGGTTGCGCCCTTTCAATTCGCGCTGTTGTGGGCGAGCCGATAAAGTTTATTTCAAACGGCGAAAAGCTAAACGCAATAGAATCCTTTTACCCGGAGAGACTTGCATCAAGAATCTTAGGCAAAGGCGATGTTGTTTCTCTTGTTGAAAAAGCTCAAGAAGTGTTCGATGAAAAAGATTCGGCGATGCTTGAAGAAAAACTTCAAAAAAATAAATTTGATTTTGAAGATTTTCGGAGCCAAATTAAGATGTTAAAAAAAATGGGTTCGCTTTCTTCTTTAATGGCGATGGTTCCCGGTCTTAATCCGGCAATGATGAAAGATGCGAAAGTTGATGACAAAGCCCTGGTCCGGATTGAGGCGATTATCAACTCAATGACCACTGAAGAGAGAAAGACGCCTAAAGTTCTTAACGGAAGCAGACGAAAAAGGATTGCGAAGGGAAGCGGCACTTCAATACAAGAAGTCAACCGTTTAATCAAGCAATTTCAAGAAATGCAAACAATGATCGGAAGAATGAAGCAAAAAGGCTTTTTAAATTCGGTTTTTAACAAGAAAAGTTTTAATTTTAATTAAGAAAAGTGACTAATTTGGAGATTATATAATTTGGCAGTTAAGTTAAGATTACGCAGAATGGGAAAGAAGAGACAACCAATTTACAAGGTTGTTGC
>JALNWB010000234.1 GCA_023231105.1 Ignavibacteriaceae bacterium
ATGAGGTTCATAATTGAAATGAGTATTTAGTGGCTAGTAGCTGGTAGCTAGTATGACATACCAGCTACTAGCTACCAGATACCAGCTACTCCGGGCTGTGTGCCTTCTTTATTTCTCTGATTTTATTCTCCGCTTCCGTCAAGCGCTTTTTCAAAGCCTCGGCCAAGGCCATGGCGCGTTCGAATTTTTGCAGGCCTTGATCCAAATCCTTTTCACCACGCTCGAACCACACCGCGATTTCCTCGAGTTCAGTAAAAGCTTTGGCCGTATCTACGCTCTTCGGATCTTTGGATGTTGGTGACTTGGGCATAACATTCCGTGTCATTTCGAGCGAGGCCGTCAGACGGCCGAGTCGAGAAATCTCTGGAGTCCGGAGATTTCTCGACAAGCTCGAAATGACGACTTTTTATAGTAACTTAGGCTGCAATGCTCCGTCCGGCAACTTATTTATCTCGGCACCCGCCTTCCCGTCCTTCATCTCAAGCGCGATTTCCTGGCCCAGCTTCAGGTCTTTGACCGAGGTCACATACTTGCCCGCGCTGTCGCGGATGATCGAATAACCCCGCGCCAAAAGACGCTTGGGATCAAGCGAGGAGACGACACGCAGGCATGAATCGAAGGACTGTTTAAGAGTATACAACCAACCTTCCGCGCCGACCACGACCCTCCGCTGCAGCGTCTGGAGCTCGTGCGTCCGGGCTTGCACCCAAAAACTCGGCGCTGACATGGCGCGTTCCAAGACGTTGCGCCGTCTTTCCAATTCAGAATCCATGGCGACCTCTACGGATTCGACTATGGCTGCGATTTCATACAGCACGTCGCGTCGATCAGGCACGAGGCGCCGCGCACAATCGGTCGGCGTCGAACCGCGCACATCAGCCGCTTCCTCGGCTAAAGTTATGTCGCGTTCATGTCCGATGGCGACCAAGGTCGGGATGATGGATCCGTGGATGGCGCGCACGACGCGTTCGTCGTTGAAAGCCATAAGCTCTTCGAGCGAACCGCCGCCGCGCGTCATCACCAGAGCATCGTATCTTTCGTCATCTCGAACGGAATCTAGAGATCTCTGATTAGCTTGGCCGATCGCTCTCACGATATCCTGCGCTGCCCTCTCGCCTTGCACCAGGACATGATACAGATCGATTTCCAATCCGCCCCAGCGCTCGCTCAAGATGCGCACGAAGTCGCCGTATGCCGCGCTTTCGCGTGATGCTATGAGCGCTATGCGCCGCGGAAACCTCGGCAGTTGCCGTTTGCGCGCCGCCGCGAACAAACCCTCTTGCGTCAAACGTTCGCGCAAACGAAGCAAGGCTTTACGCAACTCGCCTTCGCCGGCCAACTCGACGCGCTCCGCCGAGAGCGAAAATTTCCCGTACTTGGGATAGACGCGCGGCACGCCGTAGACCCTAACCTTGATCCCCTCTTCGATCGGCACGTTCAAGTTCCACGCTGGCATGAAGACATTGAGCAGACCCTTGTCGTCTTTGAGATCGAAAGTGACCCATTGCCCTTGCGACAAGCGGTAATTCGAGACTTCGCCCTCCACGGCAAACGCCTCGCCGCCGCTAAGCGTCTCCCGCAACAAATCGTTGACGATGCCGATGAATTCCGAGACTGGCAGTATGCGCATTCCCCAATCTTATACCGCCGTGGCATAAAAACAAAAAAGCCCCGGTTCGGTAGCGACCGAAGCGGAGCGAGAGGTGGAAGAAAAGCACGTGTTTGCGGGACGTGGTGAAGCCGCCCCGAGCATGGTTCAGCGCAACTGCGGCACGCATTTCAGGACGGTCGGGCAGCAAAAGGCGCAACGCCTGCAAGTCGGACACAGTTCAACGCCGCGCAAACAACAGCCGGAGCAGTAGCTCAAGACGGATCTCACGCCGGATAGCGGTTCTTTTTCCGCAGGCGCGGAATCGTCGTCAACTTTTTGGGAAAGATCGAAAGCTTGCATTCTGAAAAATCCTCCTGTGCCGAAAGAGGCTAACACGGGTAGGGCATCCTGTCTAGCGTGCAAGCTCCAACCGCCCGGAACGAAGTTGATTGCTCAAACTAGACGCCGAGATGCCAGCCAAGCGCTCCAGGCGCGCGGCTTTTTCGCTGCCGGACAAGAACTGCGGCTGGCTCGCCGTGATCTTGATGGGATAAAAATCAAGTCGGATATTTTTGTCTGCAACCTTCAGACCCAGCGCCAGGCCCAAACCAGTTTCGCGCGACCAATCTTGGTCAAAGATGAAATTGCCCAGCGAATAAACAACGGGTTTGCCGCGATAGACTTCGACCGATTCCATCCAGTGCGGATGCGAACCCACCACGGCATCGGCGCCGTTCTCGATCAGCCAATGCGCCAAGCCGGTTTGCGCAGCGTCAGGTTTTTCTTTATATTCCTGACCCCAATGCGGCATGACTATGATGAAATCCGCCGTGTCACGCGCGAGAGCAAGTGCATTAAGCGCCTCTTCCTTGTCCAGCGGATTATCCGTGACGTTGAACCCTATGAAGGCGATTTTTTTGCCTTTGACGTCGATGAAGGCGAGCGCTGAAGATGGATCATCGCGGACTTGATCGCCGAAAACTTTCAATCCGGCTTTCTCCAGCACGGCACGCGAATCCTGCGCGCCTTGCCTGCCTTGATCCAAGGCATGGTTGTTGGCTTGCGATACGGCGGCAAAGCCGGCTTTTTTGAGTACCGGGATGATCTCCGTCCCAAAAGCGAAATCAATGGATTTGACCGGCGCGCGGCGGGTTGAGATCGAGCCTTCCAGGTTGCCGACCACCAGATCAAAAGCGCCCAAGGCGTTATTTTTTAAATTGCCGATTTTCAAAAAAGGATAATTCGCATCTTTCGCTTTTTGCGTCCGCGTTTTGACCGTGCGATCGAACATCATATCGCCGACGAAAAAAAGCGTTATGGGAGCTCCCTCGACTTTTGACCCTTCGACTGCGCTCGAGACAGGCTTTGGACTTTCGACTTTCGACTCTACCTCGTGCGGCGCTGCTTTGGGCGGCGCGACCGCGCTGGCCAGGCTGGCTCCTGTATCGCCATCCGGATACGCCAATACGCCGGTCACGATCGCCGTGCCGACTGCGCACACCGCGAGGGCGCTTAAAAAATGGTGATTGTTTGCCACATGCGGAATATCCCCCAAAACAAAACGGCCCAAAATAAATTGGAGAGCAAGAGGTCGACCGGAAACCAAGCGTCTTCTTTTGTGCCGAAAATCCCATGACCTTCCAACGGCGACACGACGCCGCCCATGAACACGGTCATGACCAAGCTCCACGCCGCGACGCGCCAAAAATCAACCTTAGCAAAAACGCCGTAGGACACGAGCAGCGCAAAGACGCCGCCGAAAAGCGCGGAGAGCAACACATGCATGAGCACGCCCAACAGATGCGCCTCGCGATGCGTCACGGCGCGTCCGAAGAGTTTAGGTTTATCCAAATCACGGACAAAATTACCTGCGCTCAAGTATGGCGCCAGATGCGCCACGAAAAGCATGATTGCGCCGGCGATGGCGCCAGCAGCCGCTCCGGTGAGGAACATATAGGATAGTTCAAAGCTTAAAGTTTAAAACTTAAAGCTGTCAGTATCTATTGCTTATTGGTTATTTTCCTTCTATGGTTGCAGTATATCCTCTGTCCGGCCATTTATGGAAATGATCGGGTCAACCAGGCTGCCTTGGGCGCGCTTCCAAGTCTCGTTGATCTGCGCCCTGATCGCCGTCACTCGGCATGAACCGCCTACCGCGCGCTCCAAACTTTCGTTAAAATTCAATACGTCAGGCAATTCCAGTTCAGGATCCGGAACGCCTTGAGGGACATTAGTGATATAACCCTGTGATTTTTCCCAATTCGTCGGCCCCTTCAGCAATTCATGCATGGCTATAGCCCAAGCATTTCCGTCGGCGCCATAGATTCCTGCTACGACGGTGTGCTTGACCGGATATACTTTTGAACAATCCATGAGGTTGGGATCTTTTTTGGTGTTATTCCAGAAGACCGTCACGCTTTCAGTGCTCGTGGGTAACATGACCGGGATCTTTACCGCGTGGATGGGAGAACCGTCTTTAGCCGAGGCCTCGAAGACATTCAACGTGCCGCTCGCGGTCTTAGGCACGACATCATAAAATACTGCGACTTCATACGCGCCGGGCTGGCCGCTGTCCGGGCTATGAACATAAGCGTTGCCTGAAGCCACAATTTTGCCGTCAGCTTGTTTCACGTTCCATGACAAAACGTTTTCGAAAGCAGTGCTCGTGCCGTAAAAACCAACGCCGTTCAAGAGCGGTTCCGCGGCGCTCTTCGGTTGCGTCAAAACTACGCTCGTCACCCCGTCGGCGCTGGTGAAGATTTTTCCGCTCAAAGCCTGCGGCGGCGGATTTGGATTTTGAGTGCTCGGCTGGTTCTGTGCCGCGACCGGCGGGCGGGCATTGATGCGGGCAAGATTCTGTTGCCGGATGAAAAACGCCAAACCTAACGCCAAACCACCCAACACAACGACGAAAATGGCGAGTTTTAATTTTTGCATATCAATCTTGAGGTATAACGATGAGCATGTCGGTTTGTGACGGGTCGGTTCCTCCCAGTTCACCCGCGCCGATCAACCGATCCGCCTGGTTAAGCGCCGGATCGTGCAGCAAAAAATCGTCTTTCACATAACCTTTCACCAGCGTCAGCCGTCGCGCGTCTTTTTCGCCTACGATGATGAGCGCGGGAAAACCGTTGGCCAGCGCTCGCTTGAGTTGCGTTCCGTCGAATTTTTCCGTCTGCGTTTCGTATTTGAGATAAGCCTTGATGCGCTCCGCGACCGTTTGTGCCGTATC
>JALNWB010000235.1 GCA_023231105.1 Ignavibacteriaceae bacterium
AATATCTCAGCGTAAATCTGACTGTAGGGAACCCCCTTTTGGATCAACAGATCCCGAACCTCCACCACCATCAGCGCTTGTCCGCAAAGATAGTACTTATCCGCTTTGGGAAGTTCGGGCAAGCCCTGCAGATAATCCGTTATCCTACCGGGAAAGTGAACTCCATTTTTATCCCGGCTACAACAACAGATGTAGTTGCTGCCCAACACTTTTTGCAGGTAATCTTCGAAATAAAACTGGTTGGCATAACTCACCCCGTGCAACAGCTTTTTGTTTTGGAATCTGCCCGAACGTATCATGCTGTAAAAGGGGGCGATACCGGTCCCAGTCGCAATCCACCAGGCCGGCGACTCATCGCAGGAGAAGCTGCCATAGGGCTCTGAGACAAAGATGAGCTCACCCTGTTTCATTTGGGAAAGGTGCGGTGTAAGTACTCCCCCCGGCTTGACATTGAACAGGACGGAAATATTCTCCTCCCGGTTACCGCTGCAAATGCTGTAAATCCGTGGTGCATCCTTCAGGTCGGCGGTAATTTTTACCACCTGGCCAGGGTCGAAGTTGCCCTCCCTTTTCCATGAAATAACGAATACATTAGGGGATATTTCCTCATTAGCGGTGATAACAACCGGCTTCAATGGATGTTTATTTTGATTGGATGACTGCATTTAATATTAAAAAAATCTTACACAGAGAGTAAATAACTAATAATCAGTATTATACAATTCAATAAATTATAGCCTTTTTATAAATTTTAGAGGAAGGCACAGAGTTCACAGAGCATAAAATCGCAATCGATTTTATGGCCTTTGCATTACTTAGTGTCTCCCTTTGTGACACCTTCGTGGTGAAATTTTAAAAACTATTTCACCACGAAGGACGCAAAGTACTTCACGAAGGACACACAAAGGTTTTATAATAAACGTAAGGGAGGTAGCAAAAGTTTTATAAAGTTCAATGTTTCTATTCCATTGAATGACAAATTTTTACTTATTAATTGATCGGTTATGAATGCTTTTCTTCCGATTTTTGGGTAACTTCGCGCTGGTTTTCAAGTATAAACAGCATCATTGGGTGGGTTATGATCAATAAGTTAGCAGCAGGATTAAGGTGGATATTGGTACAGATCGTTCTGTTCCCGGTTTACTTTTACCGTGCTGCCATTTCCCCGCTTACACCAGCATCTTGCCGTCACATCCCAACCTGTTCCCAGTATGCTGTCGATGCCGTTAAAATCCATGGCCCCATCAAGGGTTTCTTCATGGCCACCAACCGGATTTTGCACTGCCATCCCTGGGGAACTTCTGGATATGATCCGGTACCACCAAGGAAAGTGAAGAGGAGAGGGGACGACTAGGATGACTAGGATGACTGTGACGACGGAGAGGACGGAAAGAAGGACTGGGGGAACCCTGGGCTGGAAGAAGAGTAAATATTTAATTAAAATGACACAAAGTGCCCTTACGGAGGCCTGGGAAAATAGAAATAGAGTAAAGCAGACCTTAAAATCGATAATAATCGTGTTCGAATCAATTTTTTTGCTTACAGTCACGAAAATATAAATCTTATTTTTATCATTAATCTTAGTAGAAAGGTGAATGTAAGGGAATCCGTATCTTATTATCTTATTTATGTTCATGTAGTAATAAGATAATAAGATTAAGCTTTAGTTCAATTCCTATTTCTACTAAGATAAGAAATTGCAAATAAGGTTTATATCATCAAAATTCCATGCATTTGCCAATGGCTGATCGTCCTCTTGTCCCAATTGTTCTGATGTTAAAAGCAAAATAAAATTCAAAAATGAGAAAAATTATATTATCTATTTTCACCATAATCTCCCTGGCCTCCTGCCAGACAACTCCCAAAAAACCATCTGAGAAGATTGTCTTTGCCAGCATCCTGCCGCTTCAGTATTTTACCGACCAGATCACCGGCAATCTCTATACCTCCATAGTCATGGTACCTCCGGGTGTGGGTCCCGAAACTTACAATCCTACTCCACGGCAGATGAGCGAAATGTCCAAAGCAGGTGCCTTTTTTGCCAACGGATTCCTGGGTTTCGAAGATGCTTTCCTCGAGAATTTTAAATCCATCAATCCCGGCCTTGCCTTTATCAATACCTCGACCGGGGTGGAACTGATTCGTGCGACCGGTCATGACCATGGGGATAACCAGCACGAAAAGGGCGTAGATCCCCATACCTGGTCATCCCCGGATGGGGCCAGGATCATTGCCAAAAACATTTGTGACGGGATGGTGAAAATTGATCCTGCCAACAAAACCAAATTTCGGGAAAACTTAGACCGGTTGCTGACAAAAATCGACAGTGTCGACAAGGTCGTAAAGGCGATTCTAACCGACATTCCCTCCCGGAAATTCATGGTCTTTCACCCTGCACTGGGCTACTTTGCCAGAGAGTATGGTCTCGAACAACTCTCCATTGAATTTGAAGGGAAAATACCTACCCCAAAGCACATTCAAGGTATTGTAGAAGAGGCCAAGGCGCAGAATATCAAATACATCATGATACAGAAAGAGTTTGATGTGGAGAATGCGGAGATCATCGCCAACGAAACCGGCAGCAAGGTGATCCAGATCGATCCGCTGGCTTACGACTGGCCCGGAGAGATGATCTCACTGGCCCGCAAAATGGCCGCCGCGAAATAACAGTCCATTCGCCAAAATAAATAATCAGAGAGATATAATTGCATCCTTATTTTTTATATAACGCAGTAATGCATCCTTATACATCATTGTCAATTGTCAATTATCAATTTTCAATTACTTAGTTGTAAATTTGCCTAACTATGATGTTTGAAAATCTTACCTACATGGTTCCTTTGATCGAAATCCGCCACCTCACGGTAGGGTATGAGGAGAACATCATCCTTTCGGATGTCTCCCTGACCATCCACGACAAGGATTTTATAGGTGTGATCGGTCCAAACGGTGGGGGTAAAACCACGTTGCTAAAGGCCATCCTCGGTCTCTTGCAGCCTTTCAGGGGAGAGGTGATCTTTCACGATTGCATGACCGAAGGGAACCACCACCGCATCGGCTACCTTCCGCAGATCAACAACATCGACCGCAAATTTCCGATCTCTGTCTCCGAAGTGGTGAAATCCGGATTGATGTCCAAAAAAGTGATTATCAAAAAGTACGCGCTGAAGGATTTGGAATATGCCGGCGAATTGATGAACGAAATGGGCATCTACGAGATCCGCAACAAGGCTATCGGCGAACTCTCAGGCGGACAGATCCAGCGTACCTTGCTCTGCCGTGCCCTGGTGAATCATCCCAAGTTACTGGTTCTGGATGAGCCCAACACCTATGTTGACAACCGTTTTGAGAAGGAGCTCTACGAAAAGCTGCGCAGGTTTAACGAGAGCATCGCCATCCTGCTGGTCTCCCACGACATCGGAACCATCTCCACCTATGTAAAATCGATCGCCTGTGTGAATCACTCGCTGCATTACCATCCCGGGAACAAAATTACCCCCGAACTGATGGAGGCCTACGAGTGCCCGATTCAGATCATCACCCACGGGAAAATTCCCCATACCGTCTTACACCAACACGAATCATGATGGAAAACCTGATGTCCCTGCTGGCGATGAATTTCTTCCGCAACGCGCTGCTCGCCTCGCTTTTGGCCAGCATTACCTGCGGCATCATCGGGACCTACATCGTGTCGCGCCGGATTGTCTTCATTAGCGGCGGTATCACCCACGCCTCCTTCGGTGGAATCGGCATGGGCTATTACATGGGATTTGACCCGATTTTGGGAGCCGTTCTGTTTGGAATATTCTCGGCCCTGGGTATCGAATTCTTTACCAGGAAGGCCGATCTCCGCGAAGACTCGGCCATTGCCATGCTCTGGGCCCTGGGAATGGCCCTTGGGATCATCTTTATCTTCCTGACACCCGGATATGCCCCCAACCTGATGAGTTACCTCTTTGGGAACATCCTTACTGTCTCGCTTACCGATATTCTATTCCTTACGCTCCTAACTCTTGGTATCGGCGCCTTCTTTATCCTCTTCTACCGGATGATCCTCTTCATCTCTTTCGACGAGGAGTATGCCCTTACCAACAATACGCCGGTCAGGCTTTTCAACATGATCCTTATTTGTTTGGTGGCTTTGACTATTGTATTAAATATCAGAGTAGTGGGGATCATTCTGGTGATGTCGCTGCTCACCATTCCGCAGGCCATCTCCAACCTCTTCACCCGCTATTTTCACAAGATGATCTTCCTCTCCATCTTCTTTGGATTCGTGGGATCCATCTCCGGACTGGTCTTCTCTTATGTGTACGATATCCCTTCCGGCGCCGCCATCATCTTCGCCCTGGTGCTGATGTACGGCATAGCCAAACTTTTCTTTATCGCCCGCAAATCCTTCACCAAAAAGCAACACGCTTTGTAACTCCTTCGTGTTTCCTTTGTGCATTCCTTTGTGAAAACCTTTGAGACCTTTGTGGTTAAGTTTTAAGAATTTAACCACAAAGGACACCAAGTACCTCACAAAGGTCATAAAATTGTCATCATCCCAGTCGTCCTCATCTTTCCGTCATCTCCTTCATCAAAGTCATCAACTTGTCCCCTCAACGCCCCTCGGCTGCGCTCGGGGACCAGGGCTCCTCTACTCCTATTGCCATTCGGCTACGCTAAGGGATCGGCACTTGATCTCTTCTTTCTCGTCCTAGTCGTCCCAGTCGTCCCAGTCATCCACTCGTCCCCGTCATTCCGTCATCTCCTTCTATTCTTCTGATTCTCCCTGATCTGCTCCAGCTCACCCTTCTTCTTGTATTG
>JALNWB010000236.1 GCA_023231105.1 Ignavibacteriaceae bacterium
AGAAGTTGAAACCATCGATAGTTTATTAAGAGAAGCAGACATGTTGGTTGAAGCCAACCGGGAAGGCAAATTAAGTCAACGGGGCGACATTGGTAAATTTTCCGGAAGCTGGAGAAAATTATTGGAAGGAGTGAATTCTATTCTGAATGCGATCCGCGCCCCAATTGAAGAAGCCTCAGCGGTACTTGAAAATATGGCTAAAGCTGATTTTAGAAAACGTGTTACCGGTAATTATTTCGGCGATTATGAATTGATAAAAAACAACGTAAACAAAGTAGTTGATTCTTTGCATGATTTGATCAGTAAACTTGCGCAAAGTACCGAAAATTTATCAGGAGCTTCCGTACAAATTTCTTCTTCAACTGAAGAAATGGCTGCGGGCGCTCAAGAACAAAGCTCGCAAATAACAGAAGTTGCAAGCGCTGTTGAAGAGATGACAAAAACAATTATGGAAACAAGCAGAAATTCTTCTCTCGCTTCCGAAGCCTCTAACAATGCAGGCAACATTGCCAAAGAGGGAGGGAAAGTTGTTGAGGAAACTATTAAAGGAATGGTAAGAATTGCTGCTGTCGTGCAAAAATCTTCCGACACGGTTCAAGCATTAGGTAAAAGCAGCGATCAAATTGGTGAAATTGTTCAAGTGATAAATGACATTGCCGATCAAACTAATCTGTTGGCATTAAACGCTGCAATTGAAGCTGCACGCGCCGGGGAACAAGGAAGAGGTTTTGCTGTAGTTGCAGATGAAGTAAGAAAATTAGCCGAAAGAACCACGAAAGCAACCAAAGAAATTGCCGTAATGATAAAACAAATTCAGAAAGATACTTCCGAAGCTGTGGAGGCAATGAAAAAAGGAAAAGAAGAAGCTGATCACGGAAAAGTGATGGCTGATAAAGCTGGTGAATCTTTGCGCGATATTATTTTGGGCGCGGATAAAGTTGTTGATCTTATCACTCAAGTTGCCGTAGCGAGCGAAGAACAATCAGCTACAAGCGAAGAGATCAGCAAAAACATTGAGGCTATTAGTACTGTTACTAAAGAAAGTACTTCCGGTATTCAACAGATTGCAAGAGCCGCTGAAGATCTAAATAATTTAACATCGGTTATTGAAGAATTGGTAGGCGAATTCAAAATTAATCCAACTAATGGTCAAAAAAGAGCAGTTGGTTATCAAGACGAAAATGTTGCCTCACTTTCAAAAACAAATAACAATGGCAACGGCAACGGCTACCATTAAAGTGTGAAAGAAAAAAATACTAAAGTGTGCGAAAGATATATTCCATTTAATGCAAAACCGGTTCTGTTATTAACCTGAACTTTCTGACCATTAATTAACACTTGGTTACTATTGTTCAGTATTGTTTGGATTTTATATCCTTTTAGCTGAAAATAGCAGCAGTCACACTCGGCATTAATTTTGCCTCTAAACATTGTTACAAACTTCATTTCGGAAATTTTTTGATCAAGTGAGATAATAATTTTAAAAACACTAAACGAAAAAAAATTAGGTTTACCAAAAGATGAGCGAAAATAAAACTCCCTTTGCAAAGGTATTGGGACTGCTTAAATCAGAGGATTCAGCCGTAAGGATCGAAACGCTTGAAACACTTTCATGCCTTAAGCTTTCCGATGAAGTAGTTGATGCCGTCTGTTTTACAATTACGGATGCCGATAAAGGAGTAAAAAATGCGGCGGTAAACTTTTTAACTCAATGCGATGACCCAAGAATTCCCGTTAAAATTGCAGGATATATTTCTTCCAAAGAAATTGAAGTACGAAACTTAGCCGGTGAAATATTGTTAAAACTCGGGGAGAATGCCGTTCAACCATTAGTAGATTATATCCCTATTGGAGATGACGACGATAAAAAATTTGCGGTTGATGTTCTTGGTTTGATAGGGAGTCCGGATGCTTCTCCGGCAATTTTGGAATTAATGCAAACCAATGATAATGAAAACGTGCTGCTTGCATGTATCGAAGCTTTAGGCAACCTTAAAGCGGCTGAGGCGTTAGATTCTCTTATCGACTTATTTGAAAGAAATGAGTTATTTCAACCTACAATAATCGAAGCACTCGGGAGTATTGACACATCGGAATCACTCCAATTTGTTATGTCAAAATATAATGCGGAGAATGAATTTTTGAAATTTTCCATAATTGAAAGTCTTGGAGCAATAGGAGATGAGGAAACTTTTTTCTTTCTACTTTCCGAAGTGGCTGAAACCAATAGCCCGTTAGTTTGGCCCTTGTTAAAATCCATCTTTCTCTTAAAGCAAAAATTTAATTTTGATATTCCGTTTGATGAAAAGATGAGAAATTCAATTTTGAATACGCTTAATGAAGCAGATGCGGAATACAAAAAAATCGCCACTCATTTAATTTCAGCCTTTGATGATAAAGAGATTATTTTTGCATGTTTAAAAATTTATGGTGAAGATTTTGAGATTGATGAAATTTTAAGAGATAAATTTTTTCAATTCCCGCTCATAATTCTTCAACACATCTCAGAATTGTTAAATCAAAAACCGAATAACCTTAAAAATCTTGTTGGATTAGTAAAGGAATTATTCGAAATGTATAATTCATCCGGTGAGGAAATTCTTACAGAAATCGAATCGCGTAATCTTTCAGATTCTATTACACGGTGTCTCGAAAATCCTGATGAAGAAATCAGAATGCTCTCAATCGAACTGTTGTTTTCATTCGATGTTGAGGCGGCGCTTTTGTTTTCTGATGCAATTATCGAAGACAATAATGTATGGAATAGATTACGTTTGTTAGACTTTTTGGAGTTAGTTCAACATCCTAAAGCCGAAGACCTGATAAAAATTTTAGCAAACGACCCGGAAGAAATGGTAAGCGAAAGAGCAAACAGTCTTATTTCTCATCTCGCGCTTGCGGGACAAAAAACGGATTAAACAATGTTGAATATGACCCCATATCCTAATTCGAATCTCGCTTCAACGGCGCGTTTAATCAAACCACAGCAAACCGCCCAACCGCTTTCGAATAAATCTTTTGAAGATTGGCGAAAATATATTTACGATAACTGCGGGATACTTTTTCAAGAAAATAAAAAATATCTCCTGGAAAGCAGACTGCAAAAAAGAGTTTCACATCTTGGGTTCACTTCGTTTGATGAATATTTCGACCACGTTCGATTTTCTACAGCAGGCAGAGATGAAAAAAAATATCTTTATGAAGCTATTACAATAAACGAAACATTTTTCTTCAGGAACCAGCCGCAGCTTGATGCGCTTGTTACAACCATTCTGCCTCCTATTATTCAGGCAAAGGAAAAATTCGGCAAAAGTAAAATAAGAATTTGGAGTGCTGCATCATCTTCAGGTGAAGAAGCTTACTCTGTGGCTATTTCAATTATTGATCTCCTCAAACCAAAATTTCCAAACCTCGAAATTGAAATTGTTGGAACCGATATAAGCAATGCTGTTGTTGAAACGGCTAAAAAAGGAATATATAAAGATTATTCAACGCGCAATACGTCAGGTTATTATCTGAAAAAATATTTTAGAAAAGTTGACGGTGGTTTGGAGATCGATCCGAATATAAAAAAACTTGTTACTTTCAAAGTGATGAACTTATATGACGACATCAGCATGAAATCCATGATGAATTTTGACGTCATTTTTTGCGCAAATGTGCTGATCTATTTTGATGCGCAGTCCAAGATCAAAGTAATTGCAAATCTCTACAATTCGTTAAACAAAAGTGGATTTTTATTTATAGGGTATTCTGAAACGCTGCACAATATTTCAAAAGCATTTAAGTTGGTCAGTTTCCCCAAAACAATCGGTTATCAAAAGGAGTAGGAACGGATGAAGAAAGTGATTATGGTTGCCGACGATTCTCCATCTATAAGGAAATTTGTCTCTTTCGCTTTAACATTGAAAGGATATGAAATCCTTTCCGTATGCGATGGGATGGAAGCATTGGAAAAATTGCCAACTAAAAAAATACAACTGCTTATTACAGATCTCAATATGCCTAATGTGGACGGCTTTGAATTAATAAAAGCAGTTCGTAGTAACGATGAGTTAAAAGATATTCCAATTATAATTTTAACATCATTAGCCGGAAATGAAGAAGTTGAAAAGGGTATGAAATTTGGCGCTAATTCTTATTTAGTGAAGCCGTTCGATCCCAAGAGAATTCTTTATGAAGTATCGAAATATTTAAACTAAGGAGCTTGTATGGACTTGAGATTTTTAATTGTTGATGATTCGATGACTATGAGACGGATTGTGATTAATTCACTCCGTAATCTCGGATACGACAACTTTGTTGAAGCTGGAGACGGAAAAGAAGCGTTAGAAAAATTAGCCGTGGATAGCGCCATTAACTTTATTATTACAGATTGGAACATGCCGGTATTTTCCGGACTTGAATTAATTAAAGCTATCCGTTCTGATCCTAAAATCAGTCATATTCCTGTTCTTATGGTTACTACCCGCGGAATAAAAGAAGATATTATTGAAGCTCTTAAAGCAAAAGTTAACAATTATATTGTTAAACCTTTTACTCCGCACATCTTAAAAGAAAAAATTGAACAAATTTTAGCAATAGCGTCTTAACAAGGAGGGAAAAGTGAAAAAAGCTACTAACCTATCAGAATTGTTTGAAAAATTGGATGACTTAAAAACCGTATTCCGTTACGGTGAAAAGCTCATCCCGGTTATTCAAGGTTTAGTCGATTTTATGAGAGACACGGTTCCTCTCTTAGAAAACATTAATACTTCAATTGCCGAAAGCACCAGCAAAATTCCTAAAGCTACAAATCA
>JALNWB010000237.1 GCA_023231105.1 Ignavibacteriaceae bacterium
TATGGTCAGCTTGTTGACGAAGCTATTGCACAAATTGCCGCAAATGTTAGTCTGGGTGGTATTAAAGCAGAAAAAGTTATCGATTCTCCAAGCCCCGGTGACGTGAAATTAAAATTAACAGTATCTGATTCTTCAAAATATATTTCAATCTCACATGTAAGTGGATTTGATGTTGTAACAGATTTGAGTATCGGCGTAACAAAAGAAAAAGCGGCTTCGGCAATTGTCTCTGCTTCTGTTTTTGCTCCAGATTCGGCAAATTCTCAATTTTCTCTTACTGCCAAAACTCCGGGGCTAGATAACAGGATAACAGCTATTTCCGATAGCGGAGCTTCGACGGCAATGGCTAATATTGGTTTGAATTTAGGTTTAACCAGACCTGTTTTCAATCAAGCAACAATTCCCGATACCGCGGGTTTTGTTTATGCGGATGTAACACAAAATGCTAATCTATTAAATGCTAAAATTCAGTTTAACGGATTAAACTTTCAACGGAATACCAATTCGGTTTCGGATCTTGTAAATGGCGTTACTTTTAATCTCAAATCTGTTATGCAGGCAACGGACACTACAGTCAGCGTTTCGGTAGCAACCGATAAAGCAAATATCAAAACCAAAATAGATAGTTTCATTACCAAGTTTAATGACCTTTATACTTTCATTGATTCAAAAAGCGAAAGAAATTTTGGAGAAAAAGGAATTTTTACCGGTGACTCCAATACTACTTCTTTATTAAATTTTTTCAGTTCAAATTTAACTTCAAATATATCCGGCATTACAGTTGGTGATTTAAGCTATCTCTCTCAAATTGGAATTACATTCAACTCAACCACTGGATTGACTATTTCAAACAGCACCTTGTTTGACAATAATGTGACGGATAAAATCTCCCAGGTTGAAGCGCTTTTTAATTCGTCTAGCGGAATTGCAAATGCTGTTTATAATAAAATAAATCCATATCTGGGTGCAGCTGGCTATCTTGCCTCTTCGAAAAAAGCTTTAGATAGCAACGTTACTTATATGGAAACAAAAATAACAGCTAAGAAAAAACAGATTGATAAAGCGGCTGAAGCGATGAGAAATCAATACCAAGGTCTGCAGTCCCAAATGGTTACTTTGAATAACAATGCAATGCTATTCGGCATTAACGCTAATGTCTTATAGGAAGATTATCCCGTGGAAGAAAAAATCAATATAATGGAAATCACGCTCAATAAAGTTCTTAATTACCTCGAGATACTCAGCGAAGAAAATTTTGAAGTAATATTTCCAAAAGCAAAATTGGGGATGGAATATGTCAATAGGTTAAAAACGGAGCTAAAAAATCAATTTACCGGGGAAGAATTAACAAAATTTGAAGAAAGATTATTAGCGCCGGCTAAACTAATAAAAAATAAATTCGATGATATAGTTACATTAAAAAAAGTAAAGCTGGCGGTGATTTCAGAAGAAATTTCACACTTGCAAAACCAGAAAAAGATAGTTAACTATTATAGGTAGCCAAAATGGATATAAAAGCAATTACCAACTCTCTCTACTTTCCAAAAGAGATTAAAGGGAAAAAAACGGAAGGTCATTCTGAAGAAAATGCTAAAGATAAATTAGTAATTTCTCCGGAAGCTAAATTGATGCAGACATCATCGTTGGATGCAACAAAGCTTAATTCTATCCGGGAAAGAATTGAAAATAAATTTTATGATAAGAAAGAAGTCGTGGATCAAGTCGCTTCTTCTATCTTAAAAGAATTAAATGTAGAATAATTCCCAGAGTGAAAATAGTTTTTAAATTCTTAGTTGAGGTTGAAAACATGGATTGTGTAAATGCAGTCTCTCTTTAATCTAAAGGGGAAGAATTCAATTTCATGTATCATGTCAAGGGGTACTTTTGCAGTTTTACGTCCGACTTATCAGCAACAAGTTGTATAACTAAACAAAGTTTACTGTTGGTTAATAAAAGTCTTTCATTAATAGATTTAACACTCTTTTTCGCATCAACTGTACAAATGTAAACCCACGAGCTAACTTCATTTCAGTTATCATGTTTTCCGTTCCATCCAATTTCGCGAATGCCTGACGATATATATTCTTAATCAAATGATCTTCATACAAGTTTAGACGAGTACAATCCCACTGGTTTGCTTGTTATAATGAACCGATAGAAAAATCAATATTTGTCTTACTGATGTTAATGAGCTAATTTTTGAAAGCATTTTATCAATAAGTGAACGAGAAGTAAAAATGAAAAGATCACTTTATCTTCTGCTCTGTCTTCTATTCTCAATTTCCATTTCCGGTCAACAAAAAAGCTGGATAAGAATAAACCAACTCGGTTATCTCTCCGGTGCAACTAAAGTTGCGGTGCTTGTAAGTAAAGAAGATATTCATTTTAACAAATTCGAAATATGTGAAGCGCTTACAAATGAAGTTGTTTTCCGTTCTAAGGAAGTAAAAGCGTATGGAACTTACGCACCGTTCACTTCTTCCTATCGATTAAACTTTTCCAAATTCAAAAAAGCCGGGAGTTACTTTATAAAATGTGGTGAATTGAAATCTCCGGTTTTTAAAATTGCCGATAACATTTATAACGGCACCGCAGATTTCCTTTTGAATTACATGCGCCAACAACGCTGTGGATATAACCCGTTTCTAAAAGATTCCTGCCACACTCGCGACGGATTTATTATTTATCATCCTACACTTGATTCAACTTATCTCAATGTAATTGGCGGTTGGCATGACGCTTCCGATTATCTGCAATATGTTACCACTTCTGCGAACGCGGTTTACCAAATTCTGTTTGCGTATCAGCAAAATTCAAATTCTTTTACTGATAAATTTGATAAAGATGGAAATTCTGGTGCAAACGGAATCCCCGATATTTTAGATGAAGCCAAATGGGGACTTAACTGGTTAGTAAAAATGAATCCGCAAAACGAAATGATGTTTAATCAAATTGCGGATGATAGAGACCATGCCGGGTTTAAACTTCCTTCGCTTGATTCGGTTGATTATGGAATGAGGAAGGGGAAAGAACGTCCTGTTTATTTTGTTACCGGAAAACCGCAGGGAGTTTTCAAATACAAAAACAGAACTACCGGAGTTGCTTCTACAGCGGCGAAATACGCTTCTGCGTTCGCGCTTGGCTCGCAGTTGTTAAGAAAATATTATGCGCAGTTTTCTGATCTGCTGAATGCAAAAGCAAAGGAAGCTTATGAGTTCGGATTAAAATTTCCGGGAGTCTGTCAAACTGCTCCGTGTAAATCGCCCTATTTTTATGAAGAGGATAATTACGTTGATGATATGGAACTTGCCGCCGTACAACTTTATAAAAAAGAAAAGAATAAAAAATATTTAAATGATGCGGTCGGGTTTGGAAGAAAAGAAACTACCACTCCCTGGATGGGAAGCGATACTGCACGGCATTATCAATGGTATCCGTTTGTAAACTTGGGGCATGTTCTTCTTGCAAAAGAAAATCTTTCAAAGAAGGAGTTCACAAAATATCTGCGCGATGGGATAGAAAAAGTTTATCAACGTGGGAAAGCAAATCCGTTTTTGATGGGTGTTCCGTTTATCTGGTGTTCAAATAATTTGGTTGCCGCGTTACTAACGCAAATTCGATTGTATGAAGAAGTATCCGGCGATAACCGTTATGCGGAACTTGAAGCCGCGATGCGTGATTGGCTTTTGGGTTGTAATCCTTGGGGGACAAGCATGATTGTCGGACTACCTGAGAATGGGGATTATCCGAACGATCCTCATTCCGCTTTTTCCGCAATTTATAAAATGAAGATAAACGGCGGTTTGGTTGATGGACCAGTATACGGTTCAATCTATAAAAAATTGTTGGGACTAACTTTGCACAGCGAAGATGAATACGCGGAGTTTCAATCCGATTACGTTGTCTATCATGATGATTATGGCGATTACTCAACCAATGAACCGACGATGGACGGAACAGCGAGTCTTACTTATTATTTTTCTTCTCTGCAGAAAGAAGGAAACGCGGTAACGGTTGAAGAGAATGCAGAAAAAAGTTTTGGGGGAATTATCCGCGGCGATAAATCGAAGAAAGAAATCCATTTGATCTTTACGGGAGATGAATTTGCAGACGGCGGAGAAACAATATTAAAGACATTGAAAAAACATAACATAAAAGGAATGTTTTTCTTTACGGGAAATTTCTACCGCAATTCTAAGTTTGCCGGGTTAATAAATCAATTAAAAAAAGAGGGGCATTACCTGAGCGCACATTCAGATAAACATCTTCTTTATTGCTCGTGGGAAAAGAGAGATTCAACTTTGGTAACAAGAGAAGCATTCTTAAATGATCTAAAAGCAAATGTGCTTGAAATGAAAAAATTCGGTATAGATAATTCTTCCAATCAATTCTTCCTTCCGGCGTATGAGTGGTTCAATTCGGATATAAGCAAATGGTGTGAAGAAGTTGGATATACATTAATAAACTTTACGCCGGGGACATATTCAAATGCGGATTATACAACTCCCGATATGAAAAATTATTTAAGCTCCGATACCATTATGCAACGCATTTTAAGCCATGAAAAGAAGGACTCTACTGGTCTGAACGGTTTCCTCTTGTTAACTCATATCGGAACTGATGTGATGAGATCGGATAAATTATATAATAAACTTGATGAGTTAATTTCGATTCTAAAGAAGAATGGGTACAAGTTTAGAGTTCTTAATAAGTAATTGAATCTTGGCAGTAAATTCTTTGAGTTGATTTCCAAAGAATAGTTTTAGTTCCACCGCTCA
>JALNWB010000238.1 GCA_023231105.1 Ignavibacteriaceae bacterium
GAACAGCTTGTTAAAAATAGAGTTGATTTTGCAGTTGAAACTACTTTATCCAGCAGAAATTATTTTCTTAAAGTTAAAGATTGGCAAGCCAAAGGTTTTGAAGTCAATTTGATTTATTTTTGGCTGAACGATCCGTTGCTTGCAATCGAAAGAATTTCGGACCGGGTGAAGAAAGGTGGTCATTCGGTTCCTGAAGAAATAGTCATAAGAAGATATTACCGGGGGATTAAAAATTTGTTTAATTATTTCATCTCTATTTGCGATTATTGGTTAGTAGTTGATAATTCTAAAGAAAGTCCTGAAATGGTTAGTGAGGGGATTAAAGACCTTGAATTAGAAGTTTTTAATGAGCAAATTTGGTCGGCAATAAAGGAAATTTATAATGGAAAATAAAACGGAACTAAGAGACAAAATATATAGAGGGATTAAGTCTGCTATAGAAAAACTTATTTCATCCCGTGCGAAGGATGACGGTTTTTTAATTGTATCTAAAAATGGTAAAATTGTGAAAATCCCGGCAAAGGACTTAAAACAAAATTAGAATATCAGGTTGAAGAACTAATGTGCTTTTCTTTCGTCTTAACTAAAAAAATTAACGGATAAACTATGAATACCCTTAAAACTGTTTTTTTAATGACGCTGATGATGGTGCTTTTCATCTTCGTCGGTGATTTGCTTGGTGGAAGATCGGGAATGACGGTTGCATTTATGTTCGCTTTGGCGATGAATTTCGGCTCCTACTGGTTTTCAGATAAAGTTGTGCTTGCAATGTACAAAGCAAAGGAAGTGAACGGAGATTCTGCACCAAAACTTTACGGCTTAGTCCAAGAACTTTCCCAGCGCGCTTCTTTACCTATGCCGCGTGTTTATGTAATTGAAAATCCAACACCAAACGCATTTGCAACGGGAAGAGACCCGCAGCATGCAGCGGTTGCCGTTACTACCGGGATTTTGAAAATCCTAAACACCGAAGAACTTGCCGGAGTTATCGGACACGAATTAGCGCACGTAAAACACCGCGATATTTTGATAGGAACTATTGCTTCAACTTTTGTGGGAACAATTACGTTTGTCGCACAGATGGCAAGCTGGGCTTTCATGTTTGGACGCGGAAACAGCGACGATGATGATAGCGGTGTAGCTTCGCTTGTTTTAATGATCGTTGCTCCGATAGCCGCAACGCTGCTTCAATTGGCAATTTCACGTTCAAGAGAATTTGTTGCTGATGAAGGCGGATCTGAAATTTCCGGTGTTCCGCTTGCGTTAGCTTCTGCTTTGGAAAAACTTTCTATGCAAAATCAAATTCATCCAATTCGTGATGCAAAACCGGCAACCGCGCACATGTTTATTGTAAATCCTTTAAGCGGCGGCGGCTTGATGAAATTGTTTTCCACCCATCCCTCGCTGGAAGAACGCGTTTCACGTTTGCGTCAATTGGCAAAGAAATATTAAATGAATGATTTTGTGGATCACTTATTAAAATTCATATTAAAGAGAGGAAGTTTCCTTTTTCTATCTATCAGTCTGTCTTTTCAAGTTTACGGACAGACAAAAACAAATCTGGAATTATTTTTTCAACTTGCGGATTCTGCCGCAAATAATTTAACGCTGAATTTAAAAGAAGAGAAAAACTTTCAAATTGATTTCGTTCTCGGGAAAGATTACCAGGTCTTTCAGAATTCAATTTTATCCCATTTCCCGAACAAAGAAATAAAAGATGAAGAGGGAAAAATTCTCGTCCATTTTGCATTAACCGATGTAAAAGTAGAATACAGCGAGCCTGAAAGAAAAGGTTTATTCGGTTCTTTGTGGATTAAAAGAACTTTGCATATTTCGGGGAATTATTCTATAATTTCTAATACAAACGAGGTAAAAAATTTTTCTTACACCGCTAATGACGAACTTCCTTATGAAGATATAGCTTCTGTGGAAAACTCCTCTTTCCCTTTTACACAAGGGAAAATTCCGGCTGAACCTTTCTTCTCAAGTCTTTTGGAACCTGCAATCGCACTTGGTTCTGCCGCCACGGCAGTTTATATCTTTTTTACTGCGAGGAGTAAGTAATTTTTTTTAACTTGGACAGCTTTTCTGCTTTCCTTATTATTGTAACCGGTATTACGAAGTGTTTATTTATTAATTTCTTAATCTTAATCGTGTTCATAATCTTACTCTTTCCGGTAGATTATGATTAAGAGTTAAGATTACGATTAAGAAAAAAAATAAATACGGGATGTTTTTGGTTTTTACACAATTGTACTTATATATTAACACATGACAGAGAATATGACAAAATCACTAATCCTTCTTCCTTTTATTTTATTGTTTTTTATCGGCTGTGCAACAACAATTGATACGGCTAATATGACTTCGGAACAGCGTTTTAAGTATGCAATGGCTTTTTATAACGATGAAGAATACGACAAAGCTATCCAGGAATTTGATGCGATAATGCTTCAATATCCCGGGAATGAAATTGTTGACGACGCACAGTTTTATTTGGCAAAAAGTCGTTTAGCCAGAACTGAATATATTTTAGCCGCTTCCGAGTTTAGCCGGCTGATAAAGAATATGCCCGCAAGCTCTTTTGTTCCCGATGCTCAATATAATCTTGCGGAATGCTACTATAAACTTTCTCCTCCTTTTCCGTTAGATCAACGCTATACAAAAAAGGGAATTGAAGAGTATCAAGCTTATATTGATTTTTTCCCGACAGATCCAAAAGTCCCCGGAGCGGAGGCAAAAATAAAAGAGTTGAATGACAAACTTGCTCACAAAGCGTTTAACGCGGCAGTTATTTATGAAAAAATGGATTACAGTAATGCGGCAGTTGCTTATTATGATAATGTAGAAACTATGTATCACGATACACAATACGCACCGATGGCTTCCTTCAACAAAATTAATGCGTTAATCGGTTTGAAAAGAAATGAAGCGGCGCTTAAAGAGATTGAAAATTTTCTTGTTAAATATCCGCAGGATGCGAATTACATAAAAGTTGAAGAACTGAAAACAAAGCTTGATAAATCGGTTAAGGAAACCGCAAAAAAATGAGTCCTAAAAAAGTAAGCGACTCATTAATGATTATGACCGAACTGGTTTTGCCGCAGCATACAAATCAATTAGGCAATTTGTTGGGCGGGCAATTAATGCACTGGATAGACATTTGCGCCGCTCTTTGCGCTGCAAAACATTCGCAGCACGTTTGCGTAACCGCTTCGGTGGATAGAATCGATTTTCACCTTCCCGTAAAACTCGGGCAGGCTGTTTCGTTGGTGGCATCAGTAAATAGAGTTTTCAAAACTTCTCTTGAAGTTGGCGTTAAGGTGTTTGCCGAATCATTTAAAGAGGGGAAAAGAATTCATACCAATTCCGCTTATCTTACTTTTGTTAGTGTAGATAATGATGCAAAACCGGTTGAAGCCGTAAAAGTTATTCCCGGAACCGAAGATGAAAAAAGAAGATTTGAAGAAGCATTACAACGAAGAGAAGCAAGACTTGCTGAAAAGAAAAGTCATTAACGGTTCTCTCATCATTTTTATGCTTTATCAGAGTGGAGCTGCGCAAATTCCCATTAATGGTTTTTGTAAATATTCGGTATTTCCGGTTGAGGGAAAATTCAGACAATTATTTGCATTGAATTTTAATCAAGATTCTTACTCTGATTTATTGCTTACCGGCGGAGAGAAAAATTCTTTTGTAAATATTGCCGGTAAAGGAATTGATAATTTTGCCAAAGTTTTTTCTTCTTCCTTTTCTCCCGCAATTACAAATTTTATTTCCTACGTTGAAACTTCAGATAAATTACCCAAATATGCTTTTGTATCACGTAAGCAAAAAAAGGCAGGCTGGTTGAACATTTCTACTTCGGGGAACATTTCGGTCGCAAATCAAATTTCATTTTCGTCTTTTCCGGATGCAATTACTCAGGCTGATTTTAATTCCGATGGAAAAAGTGAATTACTTATCTCCGGCGTTGCGTTTGATGGAATTTCTATTTTGAAAAAAAACCGCGGAAAGATTGAAGAAAAAAAAATGGAAAGAGGAAAAGCGTTTTCTCAATCCGTTGCCGTTGATCTGAATAACGATTCCTACTCCGATATAGCGGCTTTCAATATTAACGATAACTCACTTCAGTTTTTTTACAATAACAGCCGCGGCGAGTTTAAATTAGTTCGAACTATCGAATTACAACATCCAATTTCTTCGTTACAGGCATTTGATTTTAATTCGGATTCTTATTCCGATCTCATGTTTCTTAGCGGAAATGAATTGCAAATCATCTTCGGAGATTCTGTTTCCGGTTTTCAAAGAACAGAAATAATTAAAACAAATCTTAAACCCGACAAATTTATCTGGGGCGATTTTAACCGCGACGGCAAGTTTGACATCGCGTATTTGTCCACCGGAGACGGATTACAATCTTCTCAAGTTTCAGTTTTGTTTCAAAAGAACGACGGCACTTTTTATCCTGAAATTCCTTACCTGCAAAAATCCGGACTTACCGACGTAATTCCTTTTTACAGTAAATTTGTTTACGGATTAGCAACACTAAGTTCCGAAGGAAATGTTTATTTTGTTTCAAATCTTTCTTCATTCGGCGAAGCTTCCGATTTGGTCTTTGGCAATGTTCCTTCTTCCCTAAAGCTTTTTGATAATGGGAAAGATGGGATCAGCGATTTATGTTTATATAACGCCGAC
>JALNWB010000239.1 GCA_023231105.1 Ignavibacteriaceae bacterium
AAAAATATTCGGAGTCGGTAATCCCATAAAAGATAACCTGGCTCCATCCGTACCGCCACGAATTGCCGATTGCTTCGGGGCAATATTCAAACGCTCCATCGCTTCGATGGCGTAATTTGAAACTTGTTTGTGTTGATCGAGAATGTAGCGCATGTTCCTGTATTGCTCGATCTGCTGGAAAGTGTAACGCGCTCCCGGAAATTCTTCAACAATTTTAGCGGCTAACTTGATCAACAAATCTTCATAGTCTTTTAACTTCTCTTGATCAAAATCGCGGATAATAAATT
Organism: Ignavibacteriaceae bacterium; assembly: GCA_023231105.1. Classification (GTDB taxonomy): domain Bacteria; phylum Bacteroidota; class Ignavibacteria; order Ignavibacteriales; family Ignavibacteriaceae; genus UBA1563. The sequence continues at coordinate 288 of JALNWB010000239.1, forward strand.
TAACTGTTGTTTCTTCTTCGCTTCCGGAAATATTAAATGGATGAACATATCCTTCTCTATCGTCTGTGGTTTCCGGCGAAAGAGTTTCTTTCGGAAGCCGTTCAATAAATCGCGCTGCAACTTTTATCGCATTGATCATCTTTCCTTTTGCATAACCGGGATGAATATTCTTTCCCTGAAATTTGAAAAAGAGTGCATCGGCGGAAAACGTTTCTACTTCAACTTCGCCGCGCGTTTGTCCGTCAACTGTGTAAGCATATTTTGCGCCGAATTTTTTTACATCGAATTTTTCTGTTCCTCTGCCGACTTCTTCATCTGGAGTAAAACAAACTTTTATTTCGCCATGTTTTACTTCGGGATGTGATAGAAAATAATGTATTGCATCGACAATTTCCGCAACACCGCATTTGTTATCTGCACCGAGTAAAGTTGACCCATCGGTAGTAATAATATCGTATCCGAGCATTTCTTTTAAATCGGGATTGTCTTCGGCTTTAATTACTTGTCCGTCTTTTTCAAGAACAATATCTCCGCCTTGATAATTTTTTCTAATAATAGCTTTAACATTTGCACCGGAAACCGCCGGAGAAGTATCAACGTGAGCAATAAATCCGATAGTCGGAACTTGTTTCTCAGTGTTTACCGGAAGTGTTGCCATTACGTAACCGTTCTCATCCATGTGAGCATCGGTTAAACCGAGTGCTTTGAGTTCATCAGCTAAATCTTTTGAAAGCATTTTTTGCTTTTCTGAACTTGGAAAACAAGTGGCTTCTTCGTCGGATTGTGTATCATATTTTACATAGTTAAGAAAGCGGTCAACGCAGGTGAATTTATAATTTGAGTCGAACATAAAAACCTTTAATTATTTTGATTGTTTACAATTCTATAATTCTATTAAATACAACTTACAAAAAACAATATTTAAAATCACTCTTCAACTTTTGCGCGCAAGGAATCCCAAATCATGTAACCGCAGATGACTGCAAACATAACGAGCGCCAATAATTCCGCTGAGTGCGATTCGAACCATTCGTTATTCACCCAGTTAAAACCGGAATAACGAAGGATAGCGCTTATCACTCCCATCAATGCGCCGCCGGCAATAAATCCGGAAGCGATCAACGTTCCGCGTTCGCGTCTTGCGGTATTTAATTTTTCATCTTTGCTTCGTGTAGAAACGAAATGAGCGATCAATCCGCCGACAAGCAATGGCGTATTTAATTCAAGCGGAATGTACATCCCAAGCGCAAAAGCCAATGCGGGAATTTTCAACATTGTTAAAACCAGAGCGAACAACGCACCGGCTACATACAGCAGCCAGGGCGCCGGTTGATTTGCCATCAACGGTTTAATTACCGCCGCCATTGCGTTTGCTTGCGGAGCAACCAAAGCGCCTTCACCGCTGAAACCGTATGTTTCGTTCAAAATTAAAATTACCCAGCCAACCGTTGCTGCAGAAACAAGCGTTCCTAAAAATTTCCAGGTTTGTTGTTTGTACGGAGAAGAGCCGAGCCAGTAACCGATTTTCAAATCGGTAATGAAGCCGCCCGACATTGATAATGCAGTACAAACCGCACCACCGATCACTAAAGCGGCGACCATTCCGGCTTCACCTTTTAATCCAACGGAAACTAAAATGATAGATGAAATGATAAGCGTCATTAACGTCATTCCCGAAACGGGATTTGTTCCAACGATTGCGATTGCGTTTGCCGCAACTGTAGTAAACAAAAATGAGATGATCAGCACGATCAACAAACCAACGAACGCGTACGTTACATTATTAACGACTCCAAAAAGGAAGAAAAGAAAAATTAATACTGCGGTAATAACGATTCCACCAACTATTACGATCATCGGTAAATCTTTTTGTGTTCTTAACGTGTTGTTTCCGCTTTTCACACCGCCGAAGATTTCTTTTACGGCAAGTGAAAATGCGGAAGAAATAATTTTTGAAGAACGAATAATGCCGATGATTCCCGCCATTGCTATTCCACCGATACCAATGTGGCGGACATAATTACGGAAAATTTCTTCAGCAGACATATCGCCAATTAATTTTGTAACATTTGCACCTAACGGAACGGTCAAACCGCCGCCAATGTGGTAGGCTACCGGAATCAACACATACCACGAAACAAACGAACCAGCGGCGATGATTGCAGAATATTTTAAACCGACGATGTAACCCAATCCCATAACGGCTGCACCGACGTTCATTTTAAAAACTAATTTTGTTTTGTCTGCAAGTTGTTCACCGAGTGGAATTACGCGGGTTGAAAAAACTTCACTCCACCAACCGAAAGTTGCGATGATGAAATCATACACACCGCCGATAAGTCCGCTGATGACTAAAACAACAGCTTGATTTCCACCTTTTTCTCCGGCGACCAAAACTTCTGTTGTCGCCGTTGCTTCCGGGAAGGGAAATTTTCCGTGCATCTCTTGAACAAAATATTTCCTGAAAGGAATCAGAAAAAGAATTCCGAGAATTCCGCCAAAGAGCGAAGCTAAAAATATTTTATAGAAATCGGCATTGAGATTAAGAATGTAAAGTGCGGGAATTGTAAAGATAGCGCCGGCAACAATTACTCCGGAGCTTGCGCCGATAGATTGAATAATCACATTTTCACCAAGTGCATTTTTTCTTTTTGTAACTGCCGAAAGTCCGACGGCAATAATTGCAATAGGAATTGCCGCTTCAAACACTTGTCCTATCTTTAAACCGAGATAAGCCGCAGCCGCAGAAAATAAGGCTGCCATAACTAATCCCCAGAAAACCGACCAAGGGGTAACTTCGGGATAAACTTTTTTCGGATCCATTATAGGAGAATAAACTTCCCCCTCTTTTAATTCTTTATAAGCATTTTCCGGCAACCCTTTAACAGATGACTCGTGTTCCACTAATAACCTCGTAATGATTGGTTAATGTTATATTCTTTGTAAGAAAAATATCAAAAACATTGGTGAAAGAGAAATACTAATTAAAAGAATTGATAAATTATTTTAGTCGATGATTATCATGAACTAATTCTTGGCAGAGAAGAATTATTGATTTAATTTTCAGAAAGCAGAAAATTTTTTGCTGTTGATTATTACAATAACCACCATTCAATAACTATTGGAGAATAACATGGGTATATTTGATCGAACAAAAAAGTTAGATAGACAAGTTTCTTCTTTTTCGATGAATCAAAAAAAGATTGTCTGCCCTTTTTGCGGACACGACAAATTTGAATACCGTGAAATATTGTTGAACACTCCCGGAATGACATTTTTAGGATTTGATTGGGCGAACAGATCAGCTTCGGTTTTAATTTGCACTGATTGTTCAAGGATTGAGTGGTTCTTTAATCAACCCACTTTCATTTAATATTCTTCGGTATAAAACGCTTTAAAGGTTGAAACGAAGCGCCCGTAATAATTTTGCAAGTTCTTCGGGAAGAGCATTTGCTTTAATAGAATAGTTTGTGAACTCTCTTCTTAAAGGATATTCTTTCCGCAAAAGATCAAAATATTTTCCGAGTGATTCACTGCTTCCTACAAAAGTTTTTAAAGATTTTGAATCTTCTTCAATGCTATAAATTTTATTGAAGATTGAATGAAGAACCGCTTCGTTTGATGAAGCGTGATGAATTTCTATTTCGGGGTTTTCTAATTCCGGCAATTGCGGCTGCCACAAAATATTTTTATTGAAAAACTTATTCATTTTATCAACCATCATTTTTGTGCCGTTGATCTTTCCCTCTAAAGAATATCCGGCAACGTGTGGAGTTGAATAAAGAGCTTTTTTTATCACCCCTTTGTCAATATTCGGTTCATTCTCCCACACATCAAGAATTGCAGTAAACTTATTTTCATCGATCAAATCAGATAACGCTGTATTATCAACTACCTCGCCGCGTGATGCATTTATTAAAATTGTTCCTTCTTTTATTTGCCGCAGATTTATTTTGTTAAAAAGATGGAATGTTTTATCATCGCCTTCATAGGTCAAAGGTGTGTGAGTGGTAATGATATCAGCAGTAAGAATTTCTTCAAGCGAAACAAAAGAGGAACTAAATTCTTTTTTTTGTCTCGGCGGATCGTTCATTAAAACTTTCATTCCGTAAGCTTCCGCAAGTTTTGCAATTCTACTTCCGATATTACCGACGCCAACAACTCCGATTGTTTTATCTTTTAAAGAAATGTTTTTCTTAACAGCGGCAGAAAACAATGCGGTAAAAACATATTCGGCAACAGCGTCTGCATTACAGCCTTTTGCATCGGCAAAACCAATCGATCTCTCATTCAAATATTCGAGATCAACATGGTCGGTTCCGATGGTTGCAGTGCCAACAAATGTTACGGATGTGCCTTCAAGTAATTCCTTATTTATTTTCGTAATTGAGCGGACAATCAGC
>JALNWB010000240.1 GCA_023231105.1 Ignavibacteriaceae bacterium
AGATTATACAATAAAAGCTTTGTCTAAAATTTTGCAAAAATTAAAAAAGTGGTATCATTAGGGTATGGACATTAAAGATTTAAATAAATCGCAATTAATATTGCTCGCAATATTACTCAGTTTCGTGACTTCTATCGCTACGGGTATAACGACCGTGACGTTAATGCAACAAGCACCAGCTTCTTTCACTGTGCCAGTTACTCGTATTGTTCGGGAAACAGTGGAAAAAATTGTGCCAACTGAGAGTGGGCCCAAGGCTCAAACATTGTCAGCAGAAGAGAAAAAACTTCTTGCGGATTTGAAAGCCATAAAACCGCTTACCGTTACTTTATTTTTGAAAGGTACGCCAGCGACGGAATCGGTAGAAGCCACTGAAGATAAAGTTTTGGGGACGGGATTATTTTTAGGTGATAATAAAGTTGTGATAGCGTCTACAATTCCAGAACAAAAAGAGGGTGAAGTATATGTGGTAAAAAGTGTTCTTGGTGAACAAAAAGTTTCAAAAATAACAATAGAAAAAGATTTTACTATTGTTGAATTAATTCAAACCGAGGTACCGACAGTTCCTACTACTGGAGACACTGTCACACCAAGTATTGAACCAACTCTCTAAAACTATTTTTCTGTTTTATAACCTTCTATTTATAACTTTTAACTTATATGTATGCCACCATTAAATAAATTTACAACTAAAGCCAAAGATGCCATCAAAAGAGCCCACGAGCTCGCTATTGAGCGTGGGGTAAACCACGTGTCAACATTGCACCTACTTGCCGCCCTTTTGCTTGCCGAAGAGTCTATGGTGAATTCTATTTTGGATAAATTGGAAATTGATACAATGCTTCTCACTGATTCTGTTTTGGAATTAATAGAATTGCCGGAATCTCGCAGTACGATTTCTCCTTCTTATCAGATTTATCTTAATCCGGATTTGGCGCAGGTTATTGAACAATCAGCAAAATTGGCAGAATATATGAAAGATGATTTTGTATCTACAGAACATCTTTTTGTGGCAATCCTAGAAGTAACTAGTGAGGCTCGCGAGACGCTTGCACGATTCAAAATTCACAAAGATCAAGTGCTGAAAGTTTTAGAGGAGCTTCGCCGTCAAAATATCACTGATTCAAGCGAACCAAAGAAATTTAAATTATTGATAAAGTACACTCGTAACCTCACTAAACTTGCAAAAGAAGATAAGTTGGATCCGGTAATCGGTAGAGACAACGAGATAACTCGTATCATGCAGATACTCTCTCGCAGAACAAAAAATAATCCTATCTTGATAGGGGAAGCTGGTACAGGTAAAACCGCTGTTGTTGAGGGCTTGGCTCAGATGATTGCAAAAAATAATGTTCCAGAATCTTTAAAAGATAAGGAGCTTGTTTCTCTTGATTTAGGGATGCTTGTAGCTGGTACAAAATATCGTGGAGAATTTGAAGAAAGATTGAAAGGCATAATGAAAGAGATTGAGCGTTCTGATGGAAAAATAATTCTTTTTATTGATGAGATACATACGATAGTCGGCGCGGGAGGGGCTGAAGGCACGATGGACGCCTCAAATATGCTGAAGCCGGCTCTTTCTCGTGGAGAAATGCGAGCTATAGGTGCTACGACCTTGCGTGAATATCAAAAACATATAGAAAAAGATCCAGCCTTGGCTCGTCGTTTTCAGCCAGTTTATATCGATGAACCAAACATAGAAGACACCATTGCAATTCTTCGTGGACTAAAAGAACGTTATGAACTTTTTCATGGAGTACGCATTACCGATGATGCGATAATAGCTGCTGTTAATTTTTCCTCTCGTTATATTACAAACAGATTCTTGCCAGATAAAGCTGTAGACTTGATAGATGAAGCTTCTTCGTCTTTAAAAATAATGATTGAAAATAAACCGCCAATCTTGGAAGATGCTCACAGGAAAATAATGCGTTTAGAAATTGAAAAAGAAGCGTTGAAAAAAGAAATTAATTCTGAAGTGGGAGAACATAAAAATAAAGAAATAAAAAGTAGATTAAAAGAAATTGATAAAGAAATAGGTAACTTAACAGAGAAAACAAAAGAACTTGAACTAAAATGGAATAATGAGAAAGGAATTGTTGCGGAAATTCGAGTTATAAAAAAAGAACTTGAAAGTATTCGTTTGGAAGCTGAAGATGCAGAAATGAAAGCGAATCTTTCTCTGGCTGCTGAAATACGTTATGGGAAAATACCAGCTTTAAGAAAAGAACTTGAGGCAAAATTAGCGCGATTAAAGAAATTGCAAAAATCACGCAGAATACTGAAAGAAGAAATAACTGCTGAAGATATAGCGGAAGTTGTGGCTCGCTGGACGGGGATACCACTCACAAAGATGCTTGAAGAAGAACGTGCAAAACTTGAAAAAATGGAAAGCGAGCTTGAGAAAAGGGTTGTGGGTCAAGAAGTTGCGATAAAACGTGTTGCTGATGTCATTCGTCGTTCTCGTGCGGGTATCGGAGATCCCAATAGACCGATTGGTTCGTTTATTTTCTTGGGCCCGACAGGAGTGGGGAAGACAGAACTTACCAAAACACTTTCTCAATTTATGTTTAATGATGATAATGCGATTATCCGCGTGGATATGTCTGAATATACAGAAAAACATTCAATGTCCAAGCTTATTGGTTCACCACCAGGATATGTCGGTTATGATGAAGCGGGCCAGCTCACAGAGGCTGTACGTCACAGGCCTTATGCGGTGATACTTTTTGACGAGATTGAAAAAGCTCATCCGGAAGTTTTCAATATCCTTTTGCAGGTCATAGATGAGGGACGGCTTACTGATGGAAAGGGAAGAGTAGTTAACTTTAAAAACACTATTATCATTCTCACTTCCAATATTGGGTCGCAGTTTGTAGAAAAAATGGAATCAATTGGATTTTCTAATAATTCTGAAAAGACTGATTACGGTAATATGAAAGAAAAAGTCATGGAAGCGCTCAAAGATAATTTCCGTCCAGAGTTTTTGAATCGTTTGGATGAAGTTATTGTTTTTGATGTTTTGTCTCCTTCTGCCATTAAAGAAATAGTTGGTTTGCGAGTAAAAGTAGTCCGTAATCGTCTATTTGCTAAAGGAATTAATTTTGAGATTAATGAAGAAGCTTTATCTTATCTAGCCAAGGAAGGCTATGATCCGCATTATGGCGCTCGTCCATTAAATCGTCTGATCCAAAATAAGATTTTAAATCCTGTCGCTTCCTTTATGATTTCAAATGGAGTAAAAAAGGGTGACACCATTTTCGTTTCCGTAAAGGGTGATGGTTTATCTATCGAAACTAAAAAAGACTCCGCCAGAGGACGGACAAGCAAAATAAAAAGTACAATAAAAGTACGCTCTCGCTCAGAGGTTTAAAAAACCTGCCTGCCGGCAGTCTGCGTTAGGTCTTGCCTAACGCAGAAATTGTAAAATAATAAGTTATTGAATATAATTGGATTAATGCCCAAAGAACAGTTAAATGTAGAAAGAATACCAAACGAAAATTCTAAAAGAGAAAAAAATTTAGAATTAGCGAGGGATTTATTTGCAAAAGAAAATTTTAGGTTAAATAACAAAGATTTTGAGTTATATGGCGTTGCGCACATACCTGAAACAATGCAACTTTATCATAAAGAATTAGAATCAGCGATAGCAAGAGCAGGAATCGTTGTAGTTGAAGGGGGACCAGATGTTGCATTACTCTTTTCTGCTTTAGAGAATGCCGACATGGAAAAAGATATTAAAGATGAAATTAGAACTTATTTAAGTTTTTATAACCAAATATCCGAATTAGCGGGTTCCCACGAAAAAACAGTTTTTAATATAGATCCGGTCGAAGGTGGTGAGTGGGAAGATGACCGGGGAATACTAGCGCACGAAATAGATATACAAACACTAGATATTAAAAGTTTAATTTCAGCTGGCTTACCAATATCTTTAGTTGTTATGGTATTTCGGAAAAAATTGCAAGAAGCAGCTAAAAAAGTAGTCAAAAAGGAAATTTCTAGGCGTGCGTTTATTGGCGGTACAGTAGCAGCCCTAACTCTTGGAAGCCTTGGTTCACTCTCCTTAGGAGCTGATTTTTTAAATAGAAAAACTGATAAATATGCTGGGCGTGATGAAAATCCCTTGGGGGCCTTTTTATATAATATTGAAGATTATAGAGATGTGGTAGTCTCAGAGGGTTTAGAAGATCTTTCAAAAAGTAATGTTGATGGGCCGATAGTAGTAATCTATGGGCGTACACACCTTTCTGGTTTGGTGCGTTATGCGCTTTCTCCTCGAGAGCGACAAACAAGACGGAGCATATATAAACCATACGAAAAAGTTCTAAAACCAATAATGAGAAAGTATGAACCCCGTGCCGATAATTTTTCTGGACATACTAAAATTTGGGTTCAGGTTGCAAGCAAAAACATCTAACTCTGCGTTAGGTCTTGCCTAACGCAGGTGACGTTTGATATGATATTATTATGTCTATTAGAGAAACTGATTTAGTTCAAGGCGAGTATTATCACATTTACAATCGTGGAAATAGCAAACAAAAGATTTTTCACGATAAGGAAGATCATTTTAGATTTATTGCTTTATTATATATTTCAAATTCAAGTGAAAGTTTTAATCTTTATGATTTAAACAGGGATACTAATTTTAATGTTTATGAAATAGAAAGAACCAATC
>JALNWB010000241.1 GCA_023231105.1 Ignavibacteriaceae bacterium
AAAAAACCGTTTCAGAAGCACGGATTTTTATAACCGGCGTTAAAGGAAGACACAAACACTGCAAACGTGCTGAACATTTTTTAATCGGAAAAGAATTAATCGATGAAACCATTCAACAAGCGGAAAAACACTTTGCTCCGAAATTTGTTTCGGATTACAAATATTCCGCCGAATATAAAGAGCACACCGCTAAAGTCTTTTTTACGGATTTACTCCATGAGTTGAAAGGAACGTTGAAATGAAATTACCATTCAAAATAAACAACAAATCAAAAAATCTTGAACTTTTTCCAAACGAAACTCTTCTCAACGTTTTGCGTAATAATGATTTCACCGAAGTAAAATGCGGCTGCAATGAAGGTGAGTGCGGTTCATGTACAGTACTGCTGGATGGAAAACCAGTCAATTCATGTCAAGTACTTGCAATGAGCGTTCAAGAAAAAGAAATTACAACCGTAAAAGGAATTGGAACGCTTTACACACCGCATTTCTTGCAAAAATCTTTTGTGGAAGCAGGTGCCGATCAATGTGGATTCTGTTCTCCCGGAATGGTGCTTGCTTCTTACAGTTTGTTAAAAGAAAATCCGAAACCCACGCGAGAAGAAATTCTTGTCGCACTTGACGGTAATTTATGCCGCTGTACCGGATATGTTAAAATTGTTGATGCGGTTGAAATGACGGCGCAGAAATTGCAGACTAACAATTTGGAAATGGAGTAAGTATGTTCAAATATGTAAATCAACCAATTGAAAAGATTGACGGACTTGCGCTTGTTACCGGTGAGGAGAAATATACCGACGATTTTTCTTTTAACAATATGCTTTACGTTTCGGTTTTGCATTCGGGATATGCATACGCGAAAATAATCGACATCGATGATTCCGAAGCAAGAAAAATGCACGGCGTTGTAGAAATTCTTTCGTATAAAAACGTTAATCAAATTTTATATACCACCGCCGGACAAGGTTATCCGGAGCCGTCACCGTATGACACACTTCTCTTTGGAAAAACTATGCGGTTTGTTGGTGATAATGTTTGCGCCGTTGCAGCGGAATCAAAAGAAATTGCGGATGAAGCGCTAAAGAAAATAAAAATAACGTATAAAGAATTAAAACCAATTTTGAATTTGGAAAAGTCTGAGGGCTCATCAATCATCATCCATAAAGATGACGGAGCGTTTCCAAAAATCCCGGTTTTTTATGACGCGAAGAAAAATATCGCTTCAAAAGTTGAAGCAAATGTTGGCGACTTTGATTCGGCATTTAAAAAATCTTCACGAAAAATCGAACTTGATTTTTACTGTTCGTACGGTTCCCACTGTGCGATAGAGCCTCACGCTTCAGTTTCTTACCTTGATGTAAGAGGAAGACTTGTAATTATATCTACAACTCAAGTTCCTTTTCATGTTAGAAGAATCGTATCACACGTGGCGGAAATCCCCGTTTCAAAAATCCGCGTTATTAAACCAAGACTCGGCGGCGGTTTCGGCGGTAAGCAGGAAATTCTTTTAGAACCGATTGTGGCATTAATGACTTGGAGAACAAAACGTCCCGCTAAATTAGTTTATTCAAGAAGAGAAGTTTTTAAATCAACAAGATGCAGACACGAATACCAAACCAAAGTTTCAGTCGGTTATGAAGCAGATGGTACAATCAACGCGCTTCATCTTGATGCGTTGGAAAATGCAGGCGGCTACGGTTCACACGCATTAACAGTGCTTGCAAACGCCGGATCGAAAACGCTTCCGCTTTTAAACAAAATTGAAAATCTACGTTTTACCGGAATGGGCGTTTACACAAATCTTCCGGTTGGTGGCGCATACCGCGGTTACGGCGCAACGGAATCTTACCCGGCTTATGCCCAAGCGATCGATATGGTTTGTGAAGACTGCGGACTTGATATTGTTGAGTATTACAAAAAATGGTGCATCAAGTCGGGTGAAACCTCAGCGATTTTTCAAGCGTTAGGCGAGGGAAAAGAAGGCGTTGCAATGACTATAGGTTCAACTTCGCTGGTCGAATGTCTCGACGAAGGAGCGAAACTTTCCGATTGGTATGAGAAAAGAAAATTGTATGGACCAAATTCCGATTTCAATAAAGGGAAAAGATTAAAACGTGGAATCGGTATGGTTGCGATGATGCAAGGTTCCGCTATTCCGGAAATTGATATGGCTTCAGCCTACATCAAAATGAATGACGACGGCTCTTTCAATTTAAATGTTGGCGCAACAGATTTAGGCACCGGCTCGGATACGGTTCTCGCGCAAATTGCTTCCGAAGTTCTTGATACTCCGGTTGAAAGTTTTATTGTTTATTCTTCCGATACTGATTTTACACCGTTCGATACAGGCGCATACGCATCTTCGACTACATATCTTTCAGGGCAAGCAGTTAGAAAATGTGCGGAAGAAATTAAAAAACAAATTCTGAAAGTTGGAGCGGAAATGCTTTCTCTTTCAATTGATGATGTTGAATTAAACGACAGCAAAGTTACTGCAAAAGAAAATATAAAAGAAGAAGTATCCTTTGCGGAGATTTGCCAGTACAGTTTGTACCAGAAAAATCAATTTCAAATTCAAGCTACGGCTTCGCACATTTCGCCGAAATCTCCACCGCCGTTTGCCGTTCATTTTATTGAGATTGAAGTTGACACTTTCACCGGAATAATTAAAGTGTTGAATTACGTTGCTACTGTTGATTGCGGCACACCGATCAATCCGGTTACTGCCGAAGGGCAGGTGGAAGGAGCGATCGTAAACGGTTTATCGTATACACTGTTTGAAAATTATTATTTCTCTCCGCACGGGAAAATGCTAAATGATACATTCGGAAAGTATGGAGTATATACGGCATTTGATATTCCTCCGATGAAAGTGAAGTTAATTAAATCGTATGAAGAAACCGGACCTTACGGAGCCAAATCAATTTCAGAAATAAATATAAACGGCGCTTTGCCGGGAATTGCGAACGCATTTTACAACGCCACTGGAAAACGATTACACAGCGGTCCGTTTGCGCCGGAGTATGTTTTAAAAATTCTTTCTGAAAAATAATGATTCTAAAAAACTGCTACATTTATGATGAACGAACCGGGCAAGAAAAACTTGTTGATTTTCTTGTTAGCGAAAGAATCATTGCAGTTAAAGAAAAACTTTCAAAAACCATTTCAATTGAAAATAAAACCGAAATAAAATTAAGCGGGCTTGACGCGGCAAAAATTGTAAGGATAAACGAACATTCTGAAAAGTATATTTTAGATTGCGAAGGACTCATTACTATTCCCGGTGGTGTTGATCCACATGTACATTTTGATACGCCCGGATTTACTCACCGAGAAGATTTTTTTCATGGAAGCATGTCAGCCGCAGCCGGAGGCATTACAACCGTTATCGATATGCCGTGCACTTCTCTTCCTCCCGTAACCAATGGAAAGAATTTCGATGAAAAGTTTGCAGCAATTAAAAATGAATCGGTCATTGATTTTGGATTGTACGGTGGAGTTTGTGCAAACAACTTTGAACAGTTCGCTCGATCCATGGAAGAACTTGCCGGTAAAAAAGTAAAAGGATTCAAAACTTACTTCGTTTCAGGAATGAAAACTTTTCCGCAAGTTTCTCTTGTTCAATTTGAATTAGTTATAAAGAAAGCGAAAGAATTAAATCTCCCGGTATTGCTTCATGCGGAAGACAACGATATTGTTTCGGCTATGACAAAGAACTATGAAAACGCGAACGATGATTATTTGCGTTATTGTAATTCGCGTCCAGTGCAAGCGGAAGTGGCCGCAGTTGCTAACGCAATTGAAATTGCAAAGCGTGTCAACGGAAATTTGCACATCGTTCACGTTGCTTCATCGGAAGCGGCTAAGCTTGTAAATCAAGTCCGCAATGAGTACAATATCACTTACGAAACGTGCCCACACTATTTATCTTTTACGCAAGATGATTTCAAAAGAAAAGGTTCATCATTAAAAACTGCGCCGATTGTAAAATCAAAAAAAGATCAAGATGAATTGTGGAAATATTTGGAAGAAGGTGATTGTAGTTTTGTCGCATCAGATCACGCGCCGGCTCCACTGAGCGAAAAACAAACCGGATCGTTTTGGAAAGATTATGGCGGTATCCCTGGCGTACAAACATTGATTCCCGTTGTTTTTTCCAAAGGTTATAAAAAACAAAAACTATCATTGAAAAGATTTAGTGAAGTGGTTTCGACAAATGCCACTAAACGGTATAATTTGTATCCGCAAAAAGGGAGTTTACAAGTTGGAAGCGATGCCGACTTTGCAATTATCAATCCAAATATTTCCTGGAAGTTTGAAACCGGACAATTGTTATCGAAAGGAAAAACTTCACCTTTCGATAATGAAATGTTTACGGGAAAAGTTGTTCTGACAATTTTGCGAGGAAAAATTGTTTACAGCGATGCGGCGGGAATAACGGTTCCAAAGGGATATGGAAAATATTTAGATTAATTCTTCTTCTTTTATCAAGTTTTATAAACACTTCTTACTATTTACTATTACGACATTTGTCGCCTGGTAATTTTTACTTATTTAATTTTGTTTCTGGATTTAGATCATAGTATAATTTAATATATTCTCTTACCACTTTCATTGATCTTCCTGTGAT
>JALNWB010000242.1 GCA_023231105.1 Ignavibacteriaceae bacterium
CACAATATTATTTTCACAAAATTCAAAACTTTACCAAAAACTTGTTCTTGAAGAGCAAAAAGTTCGCAGCATAGACGGCGGAATTTATGACACGCGCGATCCCAATTTAATCTCCGTTGATGCTTCGATTGTAAATAAAAACGATATGCAGTATGTAAAAGATGAAGTGACAAAAGCCATCGAAGCAGTAAAAGTAAACGGTGTTGATGATAAAATGTTGGCAGAAACAAAATCAAGATTAAAATATAGTTTTGCGATGGGAATAGACAATCCTTCTTCCATAGCAAATACTTTAAGCCACATTATTCAACTTACCGGCGATCCCGAATCTATCAACCGTCTTTATGAAAATTATGAAAAGGTAACGGTGGAAGATTTAAAAGCCGTAGCTAAAAAATATTTAACTGCCGAAAGAATGACCATCGGCACAATCTCGGCTGAAACAGAAGGAGGAGTAAAGTAATGAAAACATTAATGCTTGGAATTTTATTATTCGGTTCATTGCTTGCTCAAGAAGTAGTTGAATTAAAACTGCCGAACACAAACAAAGTGACGATCAAACTTATGTTCAAAAACGGTTCGGTGTGCGACCCCGCCGGAAAAGAAGGATTAACGTATCTCACTTCCGCATTGATAACACAAGGCGGAACGGGTGACTTAACTTATGCCGATATTCAAAATAAAATTTATCCATGGGCGGCAGGTTACGGTTCTTCGGTGGATAAAGAAGTTTCTATTTTCACATTTGAAGTTCATCAAGACTTTCTAAATGATTTCTATCCAATCCTAAAAGGATTACTTCTTAATCCTTCATTCTCTCAAAATGATTTTGATCGCGTAAAAAGAAATCAGCAAAATTATGTTGACCAGGTTATCCGCGCTTCTTCAGACGAAGAGTATTCTAAAAAAGAGTTGGAAGATTTTCTTTTTAGAGGAACAAAATATCAACATATGGTTCAAGGAAAATCGGAAAGCGTAAAAGCAATTTCTTTAGACGATGTAAAAAATCAATACAAGAATTTCTTTACCAAAAATAATTTGATGATCGGAATTGCCGGAAATTATTCAAGTGCATTTCTTTCAACTTTGAAAAAAGATCTGCAAAATCTTTCTGCTGTAAAACCGGCTCTTCCCGCACAAACACAACCAAAGGCAACAAAAGGAATTAATGTTGAAATCATTCAAAAGGATAACGCGTTTGGTTCTGCAATCTTCGCCGGATTCCCGATGAACCTTACACGGAAGAATGACGACTTCGCCGCAATGATGGTTGCCAATTCATATTTGGGTGAACACAGAAAATCATACGGTAAACTATACCAGAAGTTACGCGAGACTCGTTCTATGAACTATGGCGATTACTCTTACATCGAATGGTACGATAACGGTGGAAGAAATATGTTGCAACCGGCAGGAACGCCAAGAACGACAAATTATTTTTCGTTTTGGATTCGTCCTGTACAAATTGCAAAGCAGTTGAAAACTCAATACAAGGAATTGGAAGATATTAAAATCGGCCATGCGCATTACGCAATTCGTTTAGCTGTTCGCGAAATTGATAATCTTGTAAAAAATGGAATGACAAGAAAAGATTTTGAAGCAACCCGCACATTTTTAAGAAGCTACATAAAACTTTATGTGCAGACACCTTCAAGCCGTCTCGGTTATTTAATGGATTCTAAATTCTACGGCAAAAAAGATTACGTTAACGAAATGGATAAGCAGCTTGCAAAACTTTCTCTTGCTGATGTGAATAAAGCGATCAAAAAATATTGGCAGGTTGAGAATATATGCGTTACAATCGTTACGGACAAAAGCGAAGCTGAACCGTTAGCCAAGAGTCTGAAAGAAAATCTCACTTCACCGATGAGCTATTCAAATATCGTTAAGGCTGGATTGCCGAAAACGGTTTTGGACGAGGATGATGCTGTTGCGAATTATAAGTTGAATGTGAATGAAGTAAAAATCATTAACTCGGCTGATACGTTTAAATAAGTTCCTATAAGACAATGGGACGCAGATTTGTTATAGGAAAAAATTCCAAAAAGCAATTTTCAAAAAACAAAGAATGTCTGGATTTTGGAACTTGTTTTTTGGGATTTCGTTCTTGATCTGCGCCCCATTTTTAATTAGCTCTTCTCGAACAATTCATTAAACTTTATTGTTTTATATTTTAACAAGTCTTCAAGCATTCTCCGGCTTTCAATCACCTTAACCGAAGGGTCTAAATACTGTATTAATTCATCCTGCGGATTTTCCATCTCAATATAAATTTTTGCGTGTTGATTCAACTTTTTAATTCTGGAAAGTAGATGCAACGTTTTTACATCGGGATCTTTAAACCTTATATTTGCAAAAACGAAAACATAATCAGCAAATTGTATATTTGCTCTCTTTAAATTCATGGGGTTAATCGGAACACCTTTAACAAAGTAGTGCTGCGAGTAGGGGTTCGTTTCAACTAAATCAGTAACGATGACAATTTCTTTATCTGTAAATCCTTCATACAGTTGAATCTCTTGAATCAACTCATCCGCAAACGCTGTGTACTCACAAATGACAATATGATTTTTGCAATTAACTTGAGCCAAACCGCGTTCATGTTTTTCAAATGATTTGTGTACCGATTCGGCAATGATGGTAATAAGGTTCGTGTAAAAAAACACTCCAACAATAATTGAAATAATTGCAGCAAGTCTTCCCGGAACGGTAATCGGAACAACATCGCCGTATCCAACCGTGGTTGAACTTACCATCCACCACCAAACAACATCAGCAAAAGAATGTACGTGAGGATTGATGTTCTGTTCAAAATACCAGAACACGGAAGTGTTGATGGCAAAGCTAAGAAGCAATAAAAAAGTCAAAAAGTAAATTCTCGGTTTCATAGTTTTAATTTATAAGTTGTCTATTAAATCTGAAATTTTTTTAATAATATAATCCGGATTTTCTTTTATCAGAATTTCTTTTGGGCGATACCCGTAAGTAGCGGCGCAAGTTTTAGCGCCGGCATTTTTTCCGCACTGCACATCAAGTTCAGAATCTCCGATCATCATAGTTTGCGCCGGCAAAACAGAGAGAGAGTTACAAATATGCAACAATGGTTCCGGAGAAGGTTTGACTTCAACTCCATTTCGTCTTCCCATTATTTCATTAAAATATTTATCCAATTTAAAATGATGAAGAATGTTTTGTGCTTGATCTTGCGATTTGGTGGTCAGTAGAGCAATCTTCTTTCCGTTTTTTTTCAAAGTTGAAATAACGTCCTCCACTTCTGGATAAAGTTTTGTCGTGTTGATGAAATCAAAATAAATTGTTTTGTACACATTAATAAATTCCTCAACATCATCAACGTGAATTTGCATTGCATCGAATATTGTTTGAAAATGTTCGCCGATACGTTTGTCTAATTCTTCTTTCGGAAGATGCACCGTTTGCCCGAAATGCTCAAATGTTTTTATGGTTGTCTGGTAAATTGTTTCGGAAGACTCTGTTAACGTTCCGTCTAAATCGAAAACAAAAAGTTTTATGTTTTTCATTTAAGTAATTAACTCATTTGTAATGGCACTCATAATTTTCTTGCAACCACAACTACCGTTTTTAATTTATTAACCACAGCAGAAGCATCATTCATCGCTTCAAGATAAACAATATAAATCCCGATGCGAAGCGGATTGCCGTCATCATCCAAACCATTAAATATTATCGAACCGGTTTGAGCACTTGCCTGGTTATTGATTAACGTTCTCACCAATCGTCCTTTTGAATCGAATATTTTAATTCGTATTTGCGAAACTGCTTGCGTTAAATTGTAATTAATGATTGAAAAATCCTCAAAGCCGTCATTGTCGGGAGAAAAAGGATTCGGCGAAACAGAAATGTTGGAACTTGCATTTGTGTTTGTTGTAAAGATGCTGTTCAGTTTTCCTGGAGTAGCGCCGCTAACCGCAACCGAAGTGCTCCAATTGCTGCTCAAGTTGCCGTCAATGTTTGGATTTATTCTTTCAATTGATCTGTTGTTCGTATTTACAATATTTTTATTGTGCCATTTATCAGAATATAAAATTGAATCAATGTTTCTTCCGAAAATATTTTTAAACTGAATCAGTTCGCCTGTATTTGTAAAACCGAGCGAGGATTCATTCGCAATTGAAATGTTCGGAAATGAAAGCAGCTCGGGATACTTTTTTAGTATGATAGAATCTGCTGCAAGAATGTAAAACTCATTTGGTGAAACAACAAATCCCGTTTCAGAAAGCTTAAAATAATTTCCTTTTTCATCTTCAATGCGCCAGCCGCCGATGTTTATTGAATCGCTCGAGATATTTTGAAACTCAATAAACTCACTGTTGTCCGTATCGGGATCAAACATAATTTCATTTATTACAATTGCGCTTCGATTTACGTTTTGATTTGGAAGAAGATTTTCTTTGCCGGCAGAATTTCCATTTATCGCAAGCGAGGTAATCCAGCTCAGACTATCATTTGCACCGCTAATGTGTTCAATTGAAAAACCTTTTTTGCCTGCCCAGGAAGATTTGTAATGCATTCTATCAATCAATGCATCGCGGAAATCATAAACGTGAATTCCATCTTCCGTGTTGCTGAGTGAAGGAAGATTAACCG
>JALNWB010000243.1 GCA_023231105.1 Ignavibacteriaceae bacterium
AACACTCGCAAAGTATTCGGATAAATTTATTTGCGTTTCAAAAAGTGTCGCGGAGAATATTCAAACATTTATTGGTGAAAGTTCCGGTGAAAAATGTGAAGTAATTTATAACGGAATTTCTCTTCCGACAGGAAATGATGAGATGCTAAAACCACATATCTCCACAGATGAAATTCGTTTTGCAATTGTGGGTAGCATTATCCAGGAAAAAGGACATGATAGAATAATCGAAGTCTTTTCGGAACTTGCGAAAAATTTTCCGCAGTGCAGACTCTATGTTTTTGGTGAACCGCGCGATGAGCGGTCTTCAAAGTTCTTTTACCATATGTTACAGGATAAAGTAGAGAGTTTTAAAATTGATGACAAAGTTTTTTTTAAAGGATATATTGCCGACAAAGACGATCTTTACAATCAAATAGACATCTTAATAAATTATTCAATCGTTCCCGAATCTTTTTCTATGACTGTAATTGAAGCATTAGCACGAAAAAAAATAGTAATCGCCTCAAATGAAGGCGGACCTTCCGAAATACTTCAACACGGTGTTAACGGCTTTTTAGTTGAACCAAGGAACAAGCAAGCTCTTTTAGAGATGATGACGAATGTCGTCACAAAAATCAAAAATGAATCGATGAATGAAATTAGAAATAACGGACGAGTGACTGTTGAAGAAAGATTTTCTCTTCATCATTTTTCCGAAAACTATAAAAACATTTTTCAAAACTTACTTAAGTTAAAGTAAATGATACAGAGTAAACTCAAAACCGCAATTGTCCATGAATGGCTTGTAAACTACGCGGGATCCGAACGCGTGGTTGAATCATTCACAAATATTTGGAGTGAAGCAGATATTTTTACGCTTGTTGATTTTCTCAATCAACATGAGAGCGATACGATCGTTAAAGGGAAATTTCCTCAAACATCGTTTATTCAAAAATTGCCGTTCGCCAAAAAACATCACCGCACGTATTTGCCACTCTTTCCTTTGGCAATTGAGCAGTTTGATCTTTCCGCGTATAACGTTATTCTTTCAAGCGCACATGCAGTGGCAAAGGGAGTGATAACAAGTTCGCAGCAGCTCCATATTTGCTACTGCCACACGCCAATGAGGTATGCATGGGATTTCACTCATCAATATTTGAAAGAATCAAATTTGCAAAAAGGAGTGAAAGCCGCAATTGTAAAATTGTTCCTTCACTATTTGCGAATGTGGGATTATTCCACAGCAAACAGAGTTGATTATTTTATTGCAAATTCAAAATATATTGCAAAGCGAATTAAAAAAATTTATAACAAAGACGCCGACGTAATTTATCCGCCGGTTGATACGAAACTTTTTCCATGCGAAACAAACAAAGAAAATTATTATGTTACCGCCTCGCGGTTTGTTCCTTATAAAAGAATCGACTTAATAGTTGAAGCATTTGCAAAAATGCCCGATAAAAAATTGATTGTAATAGGTGAAGGTCCGGAGAAAGAAAAAATATATTCAAAAGCAAAAAAGAATATCGAATTCCTCGGTTACCAGGAAGGCGATGCGTTGAAAAAATATTTGCAGAAAGCGAAAGCATTTGTCTTTGCCGCGGAAGAAGATTTTGGAATTATTGTTGTTGAAGCGTTAGCTTGCGGAACGCCGGTTATCGCGCTCCGCAAAGGCGGAACAGCGGAAACAATCGTTCATTTAAAAAATGGAATCCATTTTAATGAACAGACATCGGATGCAATAATGGATGCCGTACTTGAATTTGAAAAGAACGAACAGCGGTTTGATTCGTTAGCGATAAACAACTTTGCCGTTCAGTTTGACCGCTCGGTCTTCGAGAAAAAGATTGCTGAATTTGTAACAGAAAAAGCAGAAAAATTTTTTAATCAATAAATTAATTTTCCGAACACAATGTTTGTAAATAAAGATTCTATTTATCATTTCAGATTAATATTCGATTTTCTTTTTATTGCCGTATCATTTCTTATCGCAGCAATTGCTGCGCAATCGTTTGTCATTTTACTTTCGCGCGATTATATGTTTGCCCTATTGCTCATCTTAGGGTTCGTTTGGTCTTTTACCGCAAACGCAATCGGGTTTTATGAAGATACCGGTTCACAGAATTTCTCATTTCAATTTATTGGAACAATAAAGCAGGTCAGCGCTCAAGTGATGTTTGCAATCCTGTTTATTTTTATCAGCAAAGAAAATTTATTCACAAGAAATTTCATCCTCTATTACGGATTCAATCTATTATTCTTTATCAGTTTGCGGATCATCTCTTTCCGTTTGGTCGTAAATTATTTACGTAAAAAAGGAAAGAACGTCCGTAATTTAATTATTATTGGAGCGGGAGAAGTTGGGCAAAATTTTTGGCAAATGCTGGGAAAGAATAATCAGCTGGGTTATCATTTTCTTGGTTTCGTCGGCGAACAATCAACCGCCAGCGGCATCAACTGCTTGGGCACACTTGACCAACTCACGCAAATAATTCAAATACATCATGTAGAAGAAGCTATTATTGCGCTTCCGGAAGAAGCTGCCCGAAGCCTTGATTCTGTAATTAAAATTTGTAATATCAATGCAATCCGCATACATATTATTCCTGATTATTTCCGGTTTGTTTCTAAAAAATTTAAAATTACAATGCTCGACAAATTCCCGATAATTACTGTAAGAGACGAACCGCTACAAGAAATTCAGTGGCGGATAGTAAAAAGAGTTTTTGATATTCTTCTTTCATTAATTGTGATTTTCTTAATTACGTCATGGCTCTTCCCGATTTTAATGATCATTCATAAATTCTCCTCGCGCGGAAAAATATTTTACATTCAAGACCGAATTGGAAAGAACAATAAAGTATTTAAGTGTTATAAATTTCGCACAATGTATGAAAATTTCGACGATAAAAAATTCATTCCAACCACTGTTGACGATCTGAGAATAACCAGGTTTGGAAAATTTTTGCGGCGGTCAAATTTGGATGAACTACCTCAAGTATTTAATGTTCTGTTGGGGGAAATGTCGATTGTCGGTCCACGCCCCCACGCCATTGCGTATAACGAATTATACAAAGAGTTTTTTGATGAAATAAAATTGAGGAGTTTAGTGAAACCGGGAATTACCGGATGGGCACAAGTGCATGGTTTGCGCGGAGATGTTCCAGACGAAGAAAAAAATAAAGAGCGAACACGAAAACGGATTGAGTATGATATCTGGTATATCGAAAACTGGTCGATCTGGCTTGATATTCAAATAATTCTTTTAACTCTTTGGCAAATGATTAAAGCTGATACGAAAGGGATTTAATTTTTTCTCCTTCAATTTCAGCGCTGAAATAAGCGAGCAGAAAAACAAAAAGCAATGACAAGATAGGATTATTAACAAACCCCGACATTGCCGCTGATAAAAACATTGCAACAAGCGAAATAAAAACTCCCCACCGCCAATTGTTTGCAAAAAGAAATTTTTTAAAACCGTCTTTGATAATTTGGAAAAACAAGAACAGAAAAATTAACACACCTAAAATTCCGCTTTCCAAATAAACAGTTAAATAATCATTATGCCATCCACCAACACCTTTATCTAAAAGTAAATTGCGGTTAGGAAAAATCTTTTCGAATGTGCGTGGACCAAAGCCGAGGAAAGGATGCTGTAGTGAAAGTTGAAAAGCCGATTTCCACAAAATATCACGGTCGGACATTGTTGCGGGTTGGCTTACTCTAACTTTTATTTCGCTGCTGTTTTGTTGAAAAGAAAAAAGCGAGAGCAGCGCCGTCATCCCAACTATCGGCAGCAAATATTTCAATTGAATTTTTTTTTGAATTGTTGCAATAAAGAAAATAGCAATAGCAATTCCAAGATCGGCTCTGCCAAGCGCAAGAACAATTGCCAGTAAAATCAATATTCCACCAAAAGATACCAGCCAGGGATTAATTCTTTTTTTTAGATCAGAAAAAAATGAAAAATAGATTGTCAATCCCACAAGAAGGAAAGTAGAAAAAGAAGCATAACCGGAAACGATGGATTCCGCTCTCGGCTTTATCCCAAAAAGAAATTTTGAAATCCCTATTATCGAAACAACTATCGAAAACAATAAAAAGACTTCAAGAATCCTCGTTTTTCTTTCCTGTGAAAAAGATTTCAAATAAAAAACAAGTGGGAAAAATCCGATATAAAAAAGAGCATCTTTGTAAAGAGCATGAACACTTAATTCGAAATGTTCGGAAAAAAGAATTGAAAGAATCCGTATGCAAACAAAAACCAAGAAATAAATTTCAATGCTGCCGAATGATTTTTTCTTTTCGATGTTTGGCTCTAAAAGCCATAGCATAATTAAGGCGGCAAAAAAGAGTTGCAGCAAAACCAATGAAAGCAAAAACGATGCGGCTATTGCACCGATCAGGTAAAATGCAATTTGAGATTTGTTTTTTAAATTCATGAGTAAGTTAAACACGGAATTGGAGTTCGTACAATTTTTTATAAAGTCCATGCTCTTCTTCTAATAGTTCTTCGTGATTTCCATGTTGAACAATTTTCCCTTTGTCAAGCACAATAATTAAATCCGCATTACGTATAGTGCTTAAGCGATGAGCAATAACGATAGTCGTTCTATCTTTCATCAAGCGCTC
>JALNWB010000244.1 GCA_023231105.1 Ignavibacteriaceae bacterium
TTCAACTTATTTCTTCTTAATATTCTAAAACTGCTTTCTATTATTTTATATCTATTCATGATTTTTTAGTCCTAAGTTTTCCGGGTTAGTTATTTATATTTTCAAGTTCTGCCAATTCCGCTCGCGCATCAAGGGGTTTTTCCACCTTATAATCTTCGGTAATTTTACCATCGTGAATGCGGATGACTCGATTTGCGTGTTCCGCAACTTCGCTCGAATGTGTAATCAGAATTATGGTTTTGCCCGATCTGTTTAATTCTTGAAAAACTCCAACCACTTCGAGACCAGATTTTGAGTCAAGATTTCCAGTTGGTTCATCGCCTAAAATAACTTCGGGTTCATTTACAAGCGCGCGTGCAATCGCAACTCTCTGCTGCTGTCCGCCGGATAATTCATTTGTACGATGTTTGCCCCGGTTGCTTAAACCAACTTTTGCAAGTGCATTAACCGCCAATTTGCGAATATCTTTGCGATCAGAATAGATCAACGGCAATTCAACATTTTCTATTGCAGTGGTTTTCGGTAAAAGGTGAAATTTCTGAAAGACAAAACCGATTTTTTTATTGCGAATGCTTGCAAGTTCATCATCTGTCAGCGTACTTATTTCTCTCTCATCAAGATAATACTCACCGGATGTTGGTCTGTCTAACATTCCGAGAATATTCATCATGGTAGATTTACCTGAACCTGACGCGCCAATGATGGCAACAAATTCTCCTTTTTCAATTGTAAGGTTAGCGTTATCCAACGCTGTAACTTTTTGACCTCCGTTCTTCCCATAAATCTTCGATATATTCTTTAGTTGTATCATGTCTTAAACCTTCGTTTATTTATTTAAAATTAATTTTTCGTTTTCTGTTAAACCGCTTACAATTTGAGTGAGCGATTTATGCTTCACACCTGTGGTAACTTTTCTTTCTTGAGGTTTTCCATCTATGAGGACGTAAACAAAACTTTCTTCATTTTTATGAGTAATGGCTTTATTTGG
Organism: Ignavibacteriaceae bacterium; assembly: GCA_023231105.1. Classification (GTDB taxonomy): domain Bacteria; phylum Bacteroidota; class Ignavibacteria; order Ignavibacteriales; family Ignavibacteriaceae; genus UBA1563. The sequence goes on from JALNWB010000244.1 coordinate 989, forward strand.
AATTGCTATTACATTCTCTAAAGATTCATTCTGAATGTTCACTGTCGCCGTCATTTCGGGACGCAGTGTTTTTCCTTTGGTATCCGAAATGTCAATGATGACAACATAATTCACTACGTTATCTATTAATTCTGCATTCGGATAAATCGCTTTTACGGAACCATCGAAAACAGTTCCCGGATATGTGTCAACCGTGAATTCTGCTTTTTGTCCTTCCGTAACTTTACTAATGTCTGTTTCATCAACGTAAGCTCTCACTTCAAGCCGCTTCAAATCAATTATTGTGAGAAACGTGGGAGCTGAAAACACGGCGGCAACCGTTTCGCCTTCTTGTGTTGATACGGAAGCAACAGCGCCATTGATAGGGGCGATTATTTTTGTATAGTCGAGTTGAATTTTTGCATAGTCAAGATTAGCCGTCATCTGCGCAACCTGAGCTGTTGCAATTTCAAAGGCTTTGACTGCAAGTTCTAAACCTTGTTTTGATACGGCGTTACTTTTTAGAAGAATTTCTTGCCGCTCTTTTTCAATCTTTGCATATTTTAAAGTAGTTTTTGCATTATCAAGATTTGCAGCGACCTGGTTGTATTGTGCAGTTAGTTCAGTGTCATCAAGTCTTGCGAGCAAGTCGCCTTTTCTTACAATATCACCGACATAAACATTTAATTTTTTTACAATTCCGGAAACTCTGGAACCTACACGCACTTCAGCGCCAACTTTCGGCTTGATGACACCGGTTGCTAATACCGTTGAACTCAACGATTTTTGTTTTACGATCATTGTTTCATATTGTTGTTCTGCTGTCTCGTTTTCACACGAGATTAAACCAACAGCAATAAACAAAGCAATGAACAAGTTCATCTTTTTCATAATATTCTTTTTATTTATTAACATTAATTACCGTCTCCACTTTTTATAATGGAATTTCTATTTGTCTGTATGAATTTGATCCCATAGTAAGCGGCGAACATACCGGCAACAAAAGTTAGTAAACCGGTTACTTCATAAATTATATTCCCCTCAAACGCTTTTTCACCGGTTACAGTACCACCACCGTGGAAGGCTATCAACGCTTGAATTTGAAAACCAATCGGTTTAAGCGTGTGATTCCAGAATCCATCGACTAAACCTAATCCTACAACGAGCCAAACGTTAAGCAGCCCGTAAATCCAGAGTGATACTCTATTTCCGGTATTCCTAAACCACCGCATCAATAACGCGGGTAGGACCATAAAAAGCAGTACAAGAAAAATTGCGTGAGTTCCAATCTCGTAAGTATGGTGGATACTTGTAAACATGCCTGTAATAATTATGCTAATTAAAGACAGGGATTCGTATTTGTTGCGCGCCGGTTTCACTAAACATTTCCTTTCAATTATTTTTTTCTAAATTATGTTGAAACGGAAGAGCGATCCTTTGAATCGCCCTTGCGTTTAATTCAATACAAACTTTAAAATTCCAGTTTAAATCCGAACGTCGGAATCATTTTAAATCCACCTTCTTTTATTTTGCCTGTAAATTCAATGAACTGTTCATCGCTTACATTTAATCTGTTGTAAACATTTAGCACATCCAGGAAAGCCACCAATGCAAGCGCTCCGAATTGATGCCGGTAATCAACCCGGATATTCAAAGATTGAAAATCATTTAAACGTTCATCGTTATTGCCTGTGACCTCTCTGGAGTAGCGTACATAATTAGGATTGTTATAAATATTTTCATGAACGATGTACGAATCTTTCGGTCTGCCGGTTGAATATTTCCATTTTGTTGAAAATGACCATTCCTTGTTTAGTTCATATCCGACAAGAACGTTAAAAATATTCGGCTGGCTGAAATCGGAATTATATTCTCCTCTGCCGTCGTTATCATTTCGCTTGCTGGCAGAATAAGAATAATTCAATTGACCATACCATTGGTTGGAGAATTTCTTAATTAAACCAAAATCAATTCCCTGTGCGTATCCGGTACCTGAATTATTAAAAGTAAACATGGCTCTATCAGGACGGGTAACGAGATCAGAAAAATCTTTTCTGTAAACTTCAGTTGTAAATTTTAGATCATCACTTAAATAGGTTGTTACGCCAAAAATTAAGTGATAAGCTCTCTCGTTTTTCAGCAAAGCGTTTTCACTTTTCATAGCTATAATCCGGAGCTCCGGAGTTTGATAATAAACGCCTGTGGCTGCGTGTAATTTTGTTCGTTCAGTTAATTGATAACTAAGACTAACCCTTGGCGAGACGTAACTATTTTTATTAAATCCGTTGTACTCGTATCTAACACCGGGCATAATTACTAATTGATTGGTCATATTGTATTTTGCATCAACATATGCATTCGCACTAATTTTATTTCCGTTCAATTGGGAGCTTGTTTCTTCAGGTCTTAACACGAGATAATATTGTGAGGGGTCGGGGCGATAATCATTGCCGTCAAAAGTGTAAAGCGTATCCAAACCATTCTGGGTGCGGGAATAATTATAATTCATTCCAAAGACTTCGCCGCCTACCTGAACGGTGGAATTCTGAAATGGATTAAACGTGAATTCCGATTTCCATCCTAATTGGTAATCGCTGTCTTTCAGTTTAAAATAATCCGGTTTTATTACTGTGTTTTCTTTAGTAGGTTTTACTCCATTAATAAAATCAAGATATACTCTACCTGTCTTTTGATCATTTTCGGTTCTTTTATAATAAAAAGTATTTTCCATAAAACTTGATAGACCGGATAGATACCGCCACTTCAGACCAAGCAGATATTTTGTTTCTTCAGTTTTTGCAATGTAGGGCTGATAGTTATCATCTTTTGCCTCCAAAACATTTTCGATCGTGCGGGTAACACTTTCCGGTGAGTAGATTCCAAGAAGAGAGAGTTTGTGTTTTGGAGATAAATCGGTTGTTGTCTTTACGATAATATCTGTAAAACTGGGAGTCCCCATATCCTTCTGATCGGTTATTTCAAGCACTTTTGAAAAATCTTGGTGTCGTAAAGAAATGAGACTTGATGTTTTGCCCAAACCGTATAATGGTCCATCGTAGTTTACTTCCCAACCGAGTAAATCAAATGACCCGTTGGCAGTCATTGATTCTTTGTTTCCTTCTTTAATCTTTAGATCTACAAACGATGCATTTTTCACACCGTATTTTGCAGAAAATCCGCCGGCTTGAAAATTTGCTTCATCAATTAGTCCCGGTGCAAAAATGCTGAAGCGCCCGCCTTGAGCAACTTGCTCTTCCGATCCCCCGTTATCGAAATGTGAAAATTTATCGAATGGGATATTGTCAATTAAAACAATATTATCCCTCGGACTTCCACCACGCACGGAAAATGCCGAAAATTCTCCGCCGCTGCTGCTAACTCCCGGTAAGGTTTCGATTGCACGGAAAATATCTCCCGCAGCGCCCGGACTTCTCCGGATTTCTTCACGCGAATAACTGAAATTTGTAACGGGGGATTCATTATCTTTAGAAAAATATCCTGCGCTAACGATAACAGAATCCATATTCAAAAATGATTCACTTAATTCGATATCTTTAACCATGGTGGATTTTCCATTTATTACTCGTATCTCCGATTCAATAGTACTTGAGTATCCAATCAAA
>JALNWB010000245.1 GCA_023231105.1 Ignavibacteriaceae bacterium
CCACTTGTGAATAGGGCAGGCAGCAATTCTTTCCTCGTATGATTTAGGTTTATCTTGCTCAGACATTGGGTAATATTGTAGCAAAAAGAGGTTAAACAATCAACATTATAGGGTGATTGGCAGCCCTGGATGGAAGATGTTCGGACTTATTACGCACAAATTTACTGAAAGTTTAAGGCCAGTTGTTATATCTCCAAGCTGAAGAAACAAAATTTTCCACTGAATGATTTGATATATAAACTACTGTCAAATGTTTCTAGAATAGTATAAATTGCAGGATTGTTATCTGGATAATTTTCGGCAGCGATATTTTCTGAAAAAGAAGGGACGCTTAGAAAATTAATATTGTCTTTCGTTTTGTAACTAATCCAATGCGAGTGTCCACTAATGGAAAGGATGACCTCTTTCTTTTTCAATATATCCAAAATATCTTCCGAGTTGGCGTAGTAAATATCTTGTGGTTTATCTTCAAATAGGAAATTACCTCTCATGTCGTTAGATATTATCGAGTAGTGCGACACTAAGATAGTTTGATAATCCGGGTTTATTTCCTTATCTAACCATTCCAATCTCTCGTCGGAGAGATATTGCCTTCCTTCTGAGTTTATTTGATGATCTAGCCAAATGATTTGATAACAGTTTATTATTTTTGAGCCAAAGAAGTTGCTATCGAGATTTGATTGTATGTAAAACTGTTTTAATTCTTCAAGGGTGAAAGTATTCAGCTCGTGATTTCCTAACAAGTTAATGAGTGGTTTATTGAATGACGAGAGCAGAGAAAATACATTTTTATAGAAAGGAGCGTCTAAATTTCTATCTCCGGTTTCCCGAACAATATCACCCATTTGAAAAATAAGATCAAATCGTTGACTGTTAAAAAATGGTATAAGCTCTGATAACTTTTTGGAAGCTTGTGAATTTGCCTGCCTTATTATTCCCTCATGGGTTGAAGATGGTCTTGATTCACCTAAATGAAGATCTGCCACTAATAACAACTTCATAAGTATTAGTATATCAAAGGTTTGACCTTCCTTTCACTCACTCTCAGTTATTTTTAATTTTTTGAAGCAAAATTTATTGAGCAGCTCTGGATGGAAGACATTCGAACTTTTTACGCTCAAAATTAAGGGAACGTTATGATTTATTATTTAGAGTAAATATTTGTTTATAACGATCTTGAATTATTTTTGTATTTTCTTGCCGTGTTAATTCGCTTGATAATAATTGTGACCACTCTTCTAATTTGTAAGTTTCGATACGAACAGGTACCGTTTGAGACAAGCCAGTAAATGAATACTCACCTATATGGCAAGGTATTATAAATGAATTTTTAGGAGCGTTTTCTATTAGGTAAGTTAATCCTGGCTTAAATAACGAATCCCCACATTCCGTTGGTTTTCCTGAAGGAAATATAAAAACACTTCCTCCAGTTGCTATATGTTCAAGAGCTTTTTGGGTTTGTTCGAGTACAAACCGCGGCTTATTTGTTGCGACTAAGAAGTTGTCTTTTGAAAAATGCGAAGCATAGAACGGATAAGTTTGTTCAGATAAAAACAACTTAAGTTGAGGGATTTTTATTCCCTTTTCCTGTAGAGCGTTTATTATGATTATTGTATCCAAAGATGACTTGTGATTAGCAAAAATAATATTTCCAGACCCCTCATTTAGTTTTGAGCTTGTTGAAGTAACTTCTAACTTGATGCGAAATTTTTCTAAACTTTTTTGCGAAAAAGAAAGTAAATCACCTCTATTTTCCAGTGCCAGCCGACCGAGGATATCTCTTGCTGGTTCATTAGTTAGTGAAGGTAACGTTGGATTTTCCATACCTATATATTACGACATATATATACATTCAATAACAATAGTAATCTTTCAAACATAGAATATACCACTTGAGACTAAATTGCAGGGGCTAGTAAACTATATCAGGAACTTTTTCAGGTTTGAATTACCACAATTTAATGTAAAATATAGCTAATGTGTACTTTAGCCGCCAAGAAAATTAACGGCTCATGGTTTTTAATTAAGACAAGAGACCCAGTGCCTTGGATGAGAATAGACGATGAGATAAAACTGTTTGATTCAAAGCAGGACATATATAAGAAGCTTTTAATTCAAAACCCCAATTCCAAAGAAGATGGGTATTATGGTGGCATAAACGAAAAAGGAGTCGCTTTTACTGCGACATTTGTCCCAGTAGCCGATAATCAGGTCTCTTATATTAGACGACCGTATGTCAGGCTTATTTTAGATGCAAGCTCTGCAAAAGAGGCCATAAAAATTATTGAATCATTTAACCCAAAGATTGGCGGTAACTTTTTTGTTGCTGATAAGGATGAATGTTATGAAATTGAAGGAGCACCCAATGAGTATTTCATTACAAAAGTGGAAAAACCTAGGGCAAAAACCAACCATTTTCTACATCTTCAGTATCAGAATCTTCAGATGGGAATTCCTTGGTATAAAAAGTGGACGACGAACCGTCTGGAAAGAGCGCAAAAACTTATTGACAAAGCCGAAAACTTGGAAGATTTGGAGAATATACTCAAGGATAGGAAGAATTCAGAATTAACGACAGCTATTTGTATGGTAAAAGGTGAGTCTGACTACAATCCTCCAACTGCATCAGCATTTGTTTTTGATACAGGAAATATAAGAACCTATTATTGTCAGGGCAATCCGCTGGACACTCCGTTTAAGAAGTTTGATATCCATTGAGGTTAAGCTGCGGGGGTTAGTAGCCAAACTTATAACAATTTGGTACAAGGTTAACGCTTTTGACTTCAGTTCTAAAAGAATTGGACGTTTCTTAAATCCTCAAGCTCTATTTGTTTGAAGGGGGTAAACAAATATAACAACTTCAAGTGCAAGTATTGCAATCTATAATTTAAGCACTGGTGTTTATCATCGGGAATTATTTTATTTCAATACCGTAAAATATACTCCTACTACGGAGATAAGAGCTGCAATAATTTTTTTCAATATATCTTGTTTTTCTCCAAAAAATAAAGTGGCTATTAAAACATTAATTAAAACAGATGTTGCTGCTAAAGGTGTTATTAATGAAAAACTGCTTAATTGATAGGCTCGAATCATAAAAACAATTAATAAACCCCACAAAATTCCGGTTATAAAGTAATACTTCTTATCTGCGCTAGAAAACTCAGTCCGAATATCTTTGAATGGTATCTTTTCAGTTAATTTAACCATTGCTGCCGGTAGGATTAAAGTAAACATTATATAAATAGGTAAATTAAAATCACTTGAAATGTTTACATCAATTGATAAAGCAATAGCGAGGGCAAGATTAGACAAAGCTGCAAAAGCTATATATTTATTAAAAACAATTTTCTTTCTAGAGAATCGGAGAATTATATTTGCTAAAAGAATTAGTATTGCTCCGATGATTTTTCCGGCAACTATTGGTTCCTTAAATATTGTTAATCCAAAAATGATAAGAAATACGGAAGACAAACGGTTAAGGATTGTGTAAACGGATACATCCAAATTTTTTCTGACCGTTGTTTGAATCCTGTCATTAAGTGCATAGAAGATGCAAGCTAATGCCAATAAAGCATATACCTTCCAATCAGTCGGAAATTTAATAGCAAAAAGCGGTGTAAGAACGAGAATACTCAACCCACCGATTGTTTGAAGAAGGACAGTTGCAGCTCCGTCTCTTTTAGCATGGCGTACAGCTAATTTATAAAATTGATTGAATAAAACGACTAAAATAATATATCCGATAAGATAAAATTGCCATGTGTTTGTTATGTTCACATCCATTACTTTATCAAAAGATTAATATTGAAACAATTAAAGATATTTATGAGGCTAAAAAGCAGGGGTGGAGGGAATCGAACCCCCGTTAGCGGTTTTGGAGACCGCTGTCCTGCCGCTGAACGACACCCCTAGATGTGGCTAATTATATCAATAAATACGTTTAACTTACAGGATTAGTATTCAAGTGGAGTTAATGATGCTCTCCATTTCTGCCAGTGAATCGTTAATTTTCCCGGTTTTATTTACAATCACGTGTTGAAATCTGTCTTTGTATTTGTTGTACAAAGAAATATCTCTTTGAAGCCTTTTTTCAAACTCTTTAATGTCTGGGTTTTCTCTATCTCTTTTGATATATCTTGAAAGTGCACTGCGATAGGATGGGGTTTTAATTAGTAGGTTAACGGATTTTTTACATAACGTTTCTGACGTCTTTTCGTCAAAGACTTGGGAAAAGGTTTCTTTATAAGTTGCTGCTCTTAATAAATCAACGCGCCAGATGAGGTTTTTTCCATCAAATATTTTATTGAAAGCTTCTTTGCTTGTTCCTTTGTAAAAAGAACCGTACTTAACATATTCGAGCATTTTACCTCTTTGAATTAGCGTTTGAAATTCCCTGTAGTTGACAAAATGGTGGTGTACTCCGGGGATTTCTCCGGGTCTTTGGGGACGGGTAGAGTGGGTGACAACCAGATCAAAATCGCTTCTTTTTTGAAGGAGCATGTTTATCAGAGTATCTTTCCCGGCACCGGAAAAACCCGTCACAACA
>JALNWB010000246.1 GCA_023231105.1 Ignavibacteriaceae bacterium
ATTGTCCAATCTTTTTCCGGTAAAAGTTCTTTTATTCTGAATTCAATTTCTTCAGGATCATCGGATTTGATAAATCCAAGTAAATTTGAAAGCCGTTTAACATGCGTATCAACGGCAACCGCGGGAATTCCGAACGCATTTCCGAGCACAACTGAAGCGGTTTTTCTTCCTACCCCGGCAAGCTGTGTCAGCGCATCAAAATCTTTTGGAACTTCTCCATTATGTCTTTCAACCAACGCCTTGCAGCAGTTTTGAATGCTTTTTGCTTTCTGCTTATAAAATCCTGTCGAGAAAATATTTTTTTCTAATTCTTCTTGAGAAATTGCAATGAAGTCTTTCGGAATTTTATATTTCTTAAACAGTTCTTTCGTAACGATGTTCACTCGTCCGTCTGTGCATTGAGCAGAAAGAATGGTTGCTATCAAAAGCTGGAATGGGGTAGTAAAATCCAAAGCAATTTTTACTTCGGGATATTCATTTTTCAAAATAGAAAAAATCTTTTTCGCTCTTTCTTTCTCGTCTTGCAATGTTTTCATTCGCAATTCCTAATTCATATTACTCTTTATTAAACTTTTTATCTTTTATCATTAACCGATCAACCGGTTTGTTTCCAATAATATGATTTTGGATTATCTCTTCAACATCATTTACGGTAACGCCACCATACCAAATTTGTTCCGGGTAAACAACTATTACGGGACCAAATTCGCATGCGTCGAGACAGCCGCTTTTATTTACTCGAACTTCCGAATTCAATCCAAGCGTTTTTATTCTTGATTTTAATTTTTCTGCCAGTTCAACAGAATTTTTATCAGCACAACAACCGCGAGGATGCCCTTCTTCTCTTTGGTTGGTACAGACAAAAATATGTTTTTCAAATCGTTTCATTTTTCACTAATAAAATTTTCTTTCTGCAAATATAAGATTCTTTCAAAAATTTTTTACATTTGGGAAGAGTCTTATGCCATGAAACGAATATCGAATAATGAACAAAGAATCATGAATGTCGAAGCTTTTTTTTCTCAAATCTAATTTCGATATTCGTTATTCTTTTTTAGTTTTTGTGAATTTGAGAATTGCAATTTGGATATTGTGTTTTGCTATTTGCATTAAGCAGTAGCGCGTACCGGATTCGAACCGGTGGTCTCCGCCTTGAGAGGGCGGCGTCCTAAGCCACTAGACGAACGCGCCAATATAATTAGAACTTTAATTTTGCTGCCCCGTCAGGGGTCGAACCTGAACTCTTCTGATCCAGAGTCAGACGTGTTGCCAGTTACACCACGGGGCAAGTTAGTTTTTTAGCCTAAATTCAAATCTTTTCAAAAACGGGAAAAGGTTGAAACACTTTTAGACCGGACAATTCATTGTTCTCAAATTTCCCAGTTTTCCCCACACTTAAATAGTTAGTTTGTACACTGCAAAGTTAATCCTAAAAAGTTTTACTGCAAAATTTAACCGTTCAAATGTATTCCGGCTGATCATTAACCTTTTACTTTAGCGGAGAAAACTCACAACTATTTCATTTTCCTTTACCATAATTGCACTTTTTATTTTTTACTCTTTTTATATCTAATTAAATTAAAAATGAAATTAAAAATTATTGTACATACATACGGTTAACAATTAATTTGCATATTTTTTTATGTCAAACAAAAATGGAATTTATAAATGAAAAGCTTTCGCGAAAGATTAGGAAATGAAATAATTTTATTTGACGGCGGAACCGGTACATATCTCTATGAAAAAGGCGTGTACATTAACCGCTGCTTCGATGAATTGAATTTAACAAGTCCGGAGTTGGTTACGGAAGTTCACCGTGATTATATTAATGCAGGTGCGGATATTATTGAAACCAATACTTACGGCGCTAACACCTTTAAACTTACTCCGCACGGTCTGGGCAATAAAGTCTATGAAATAAATTTACGCGGTGCGCAACTTGCAAAAACTGCCGCGAAGGAATCCGTACTTGTTGCCGGCGCCGTTGGACCGCTTGGCGTACAAATTGAGCCCCTTGGTAAGCTTTAATTCGATGAAGCAAAAGATGCATTCAAAGAACAAATAAAGGGATTGGTTGACGGCGGTGTTGATTTAATTATTTTAGAAACTTTCGCCCTTGTAAAGGAAATGATCCAAGCTATAAGAGCTGTACGAGAACTAAATGCTGAACTTCCGATTGTCGCTCAAGTTACGATCAACGAAAGCGGTACATTGCTTAGCGGAGCTCCGCTCGAAAGATTTGTTGAAAAGCTAAAGGATTACCCAGTTGATGCAATCGGTATAAATTGTTCCGTTGGACCAAAAGCAATGCTCGATGCGCTTGAAAATTTACGATCGCTTACCGATTTACCTATCTCAGTTCAACCGAATGCGGGTTTGCCTCAAAATATAAGCGGCAGAAATATTTATATGACCTCACCGGAGTATATGGCGGAATATGCCAAAAGGTTCATTCAAACCGGGGCAGCTATTGTTGGTGGTTGTTGCGGGACAAATCCCACACACATTAGAGCAATGCGGAAAGCTGTTCAGGCTCTTCAACCGGCTAAAAAAATGGATGTTAAGATCACTGATTTGCAAGTTGAAAAACCACCTGAAATTAAAATTTACGAGAAGAATGAAAAATCACGTTTTTCAAATAAGTTGCTAAAAAAAGAATTTGTAAAATTAGTTGAACTCGTTTCACCTAAAGGAGTTTCCCCTTCAAAAGAAGTTGATAAAGCGCGTAAACTTTATCATTCCGGAATAGATGCAATTAATATCCCCGATGGTCCAAGGGCTTCGGCAAGAATGTCCGCTCTTGCTCTTGCTTCAATTATTCAGAAAGAAGTTGGGATTGAGACGGTACTTCACATTGCTTGCAGAGATAGAAATGTTATCGGTATGCAGTCTGATTTACTTGGGGCATGGGCTTTAGGTCTGCGGAATATTTTAGCAATCACAGGCGATCCGCCGAAACTCGGCAATTATCCGGATGCTACTGCCGTTTTTGATGTTGACGCGATTGGATTGACGAATATTATCAATCGTTTAAATCATGGACTAGATATCGCAGGCAATCCTATTGGTGATCCGACTGGTTTTTGTGCGGGAGTTGGAGTAAATCCCGGTGCAATTAATCTTGATGAAGAACTAAAAAGATTAGACTGGAAAATCGAAGCCGGAGCTGAGTTTATGATTACGCAACCGGTGTTCGACATAAAGCTCCTTGAAAATTTCATGAAGCGGATCGAACATCTTAAACTCCCACTTATTTGTGGAATATGGCCTTTAGTTTCTTTCCGCAACGCTGAGTTTATGAATAATGAAGTTCCGGGTGCCTCTGTTCCGCAAGAAATTCTTGAACGAATGAAAAAGATGACAACAAAGGAGGATGGATTTAACGAAGGTGTTAAAATTGCGAGAGAAACTTTTGAACAAGTTAAAACTTTTGCGGATGGAGTTCAAATTTCTGCACCGCTCGGTAGAATTGAAGCTATTTTTGATATGATAGAATAGATATAGAAATTATAAATTCATCAAAAGCAAAAAGCCTTGAGAAGATTAATTCTCAAGGCTTTTTAGTTTAATAGATTTCAAGATGATGACGCATCAAACGTGTTGCCGGTTATACCACGGGACAACCAAGTACCTATTTGTTTATTTCAAAATCTTCATCGGGAACTTGCGTTTTTTTGCTCTTAACATTATGAACCAAATTACTTTCCGTTGGGGCAAGTTTTGTTTTACCTTCTTTACTGCTAATATAAAGCTGGTCATTCTCAATAATGTAATAAAATTGTTTGCGGAATTCTTCCATTGTTAAACCGCAAGTTGCTGCAAATTTGGCAATTTCGTGCGGGTCTTCAAAATCCGCTTTGTTCAAGCGAAGCATATATCTTCTTGCAATTAAAAATGATTCGGAAGCCGGATCCACCATGCGTACTCTGGTTTTGTTCGTAACCGGATCGAGAATATCTTTGAAATAAAGAGGAACAAAATGTCCGTTTTGAATAGAAACCATCGCAGCGTTTCCACCATCAAGAATAAATTGAGCGGCTGAAAATCCGAGATCGCGCGTATATTCCATATCAAAAGGAATTGGATCGGCGCAGCGTAATTCATAGCCGATATTTTTTGCTACAATTGTTTCTTTAATTCCGAAATCACGTAATCTTTCTTGAACTTTGGATTTAAGGATTTCTCCAAAATTAATTTCTGCAATTCTGATATTGTTATGAGCATCGCGTTCAACTTCAACTAATGCATTTAAGTCTGCCGGGTCAAGATGTTCAACCAAACCTTCTGCTAAAATTGCAACGCCGTCGCTCTTTCCGTAGCTCAATCTTTTAATAATTGCGCCTACGATGATATCAACAATGTGTCTAAGCTTAATTACTTTGTTGGGAAATTCTTCCGGTATTAACGTCATTGTAGCTCCGGTAGCTTTTCCGATGCCAAGAGCAAGGTGTCCGGCTTTTCTTCCCATCGTTACAACAAAATACCAGCGTGAAGTTGTTTGAGCATCAACCATTA
>JALNWB010000247.1 GCA_023231105.1 Ignavibacteriaceae bacterium
AACTCGCTAAGAATTGCATTTGGCATACTTCCAAATAGACGATAAGTAATAAAGTAAGTTCCATCATTGTAATATAAATGAGGTAAATTTCTTCTATGAAAATGTCTTTCTTCCATTTACAAAACCTCGTATCACAGATTATTAATCTGTGATACAATTTATTATTTCGTTTGCCTGACCATCTTCTCAATTACATCCCACATCTCCGAAGGAATTGCTTCAAGCATATTAAACTGACCCGCGCCTTGCAGCCACTCGCCGCCATCAATCGTAACCACTTCCCCGTTGATGTAAGAAGAAAAATCAGAAATCAAGTAAGCGGCAAGATTTGCAAGTTCTTGATGTTCGCCAACTCTTTTTAACGGAACTTTATTTTTAAAATCAAATTTATCTTGAAGTTCTCCGGGAAGCAAACGATCCCAGGCTCCTTTGGTTGGAAAAGGACCCGGCGCGATTGCGTTAAAGCGAATACCATACTTTGCCCATTCAACCGCTAACGAACGTGTTAACGCTAACACTCCAGCTTTTGAAACTGCTGAAGGAACAACATATGCAGAACCTGTCCATGCATACGTGGTAACGATATTTAGTACAGTTGCTTTCTGTTTTTGTTCAATCCAATGTTTTCCAAAAGCGAGAGTGGTGTTGTAAGTTCCTTTAAGAACTATATTAACAATGATGTCGAATGCGCGGTTAGATAATCTTTCCGTTGGACTGATAAAATTCCCCGCAGCATTATTTACTATCCCATCAACTTTGCCAAATTTTTCAACCGAAGTTTTTAATAATTTTTCAACGCTTGCATAATCGGAAACATCGCATTGAACCGGAAGAACAGTTCGTCCTGAATTTTCAGAAAGTTCTTTTGCGGTTTCTTCTAACTTTTCGAGTTTGCGACTGGCGATAATTAAATCTGCGCCAAGTTCTGTAAAATATTTCCCCATAGCCTTGCCGAGTCCTGTACCACCACCGGTAATTAATATGGTTTTCCCTTCAAGTGATCCTTCTTTTAGCATCGGTTTTGTGTATGTCGGTTCGTTCATGTTGTACTCATTTCTTTTTCGTAAAATTATGATAAATCAATCTGTTAAAAAAGTTGGACGGTGAGGTTGATGGACTTTGTGACTGTGAGACTTTGGGATTTTGCGACTTAAGATATTAATGACAATTCAAACCGACCATTTTTCGGGTTGGTTTTCCATCGTAATTAATTGTGCAATGATGAGATTATATTTTTCAGAAAGAACATCCGCTTTTTCTTTTTCTACATACTTACACTCAACAGAAAACTGAAGCCAGGTTTGTGTTTCCCCGGCTTCACCTTCTGAGTCAACCAATTTTGCAATGAATGACTTTGGATATCTTCTTTTTCTAAAAGCTTCGCTTATACTTGCGCAAACGGAACGTGAAGACCTTCTTATTTGATCGGTCAGAGAATATTTTTCTTCCTTTGGGAAATTTGAAGTTATATGAAATATCTCCATGGCACAATCAAAAGCTAACTGATAAACTCTCAAATCTCTATGATCTCGAATCTTCATGAAACATTTCCTATCTTATTATTCTTACTCATCTCAAATTCTCAAATTCTCAAATTCTCAAATTCTCAAAGTCTCATAGTCCCAAAGTCTTATAGTTCCATAATCCAACTTTCTACAACTTATACTCATTCGCTTCAATCAAAGCGTCAGCAATTTGTCGTCTCAGTTTTGTCGTGTTGATCGGATCAAGTTTCGTAAATCGCTTTAATCCAAGATTGAGCATCTTCAATTCATCGGCTTCGGCAAACGCTGTTACTGCATGTTTTCCGTGTAGAGCAATTCGTTCAATTGCATCGCTAACATAAACTTGAGTCATCGCAGAATGAAGCACAACCGCATCTTCACCCTTTAACTTGGCAAGTTTTTGTGTTCGTAAGATTGCAGATTCGCAAGCGTAAGCTTCAATCGTCATGTCTGTTACACACATAATGATTTCCTGCTGTTCGGCAAGTTTCATCATAAATTTTTGAACTGCCGAACCAGCGATCATCAAAATAGCTTTCTTTGCATTTTGAACAGCTTTTAATTCTTTTGCAAGAACTCCTTCCGGTTCATTACCAAATTCCGGAATGGACATTAACTCTTTTTGAATTGCCATTGCCGGACCAAGCAAATCCAATCTTCCTTTCATCGAGCGTTTTACAAGCATATCAACAACAAGCAAGCGGTTAATTTCGTTTGTTCCTTCAAAAATTCTGTTGATGCGGGAATCGCGGTATCCACGCGCCGCCGGATATTCTTCTGAATAGCCATATCCGCCATGTACCTGTACAACTTCGTCAACAACGTAATCTAAAACTTCCGAGCCGAATACTTTCATAATTGAAGATTCGATCGCGTATTCTTCCGCAGCTTTTATTAACGCATCACTGTAACTTGTTCCTTCGGAGATGAGCTTCTCTTCAAGATCATTTATCAATCCGCTCGTACGAAGTGTTGCGGCTTCGGAGACAAAAATCCGTGATGCCATCTCAGCAAGTTTATATTTTATAGCTCCGAAACTAGAGATCGATTTACCGAATTGTTTTCTTTCATTCGTATAATTAATTCCTACTGAAAGAAATTTCTTTGCGCCACCGGTTACCATTGCACCAAGTTTGAAACGACCAACATTCAAAACATTAAACGCGATATAATGTCCTTTACCAATTTCACCCAAAACATTTTCAACCGGGACTTTTACATTGTCTAAAAACAACGCCCGCGTAGATGAACCTTTAATACCAAGCTTATGTTCTTCTTCTCCACGCGTAAAACCTGGAGTGTCGGTAGGAATAATGAACGATGTAAATTTATCGCCATCAACTTGAGCAAAGGTGATAAGGATATCTGCAAAGCCGCCGTTGGTGATCCACATTTTTTGTCCATTCAATGTATAGTATTTTCCATCTGCAGAAAGCACGGCTGTAGTTTTTGCAGCAAGTGCATCTGAACCGGAAGTTGGTTCAGTTAAGCAATAAGCAGATTTCATCTCACCGGAAGCTAACTTCGGAAGATATTTATCTTTTTGTTCTTTTGTTCCGTAGTATAAAATCGGAAGCGTTCCGATGCCGGTATGTGCGGCAAAAGAAACTCCGAACGAATGGCTCTTCCCCATCTCCATCGCGAGAACTGTGTTTGTATTAAAGTCACCGCCAATTCCACCGTATTCTTCAGGAACGGAAGCGCCGAGTAAACCAAGTTCTCCGGCTTGTTCCATTAATTTAACCGTCAATCCTGGTTCTTGATTGTCAATAGCATCAAGTCTGGTTAAGATTTCTTTTTCGATAAAATCCCTAGCAGTATCCGCCATCATTTTTTGATCTTCACTAATATCTTCCGGGGTAAAAACGTTTACCGGATCGGTTTCTTTTGTAAGAAATTCTCCCCCTTTTAATCCGTGATTATTTTTTTGTTCTGACATAATAAACTTCCTTCTTTTTTAATTATTTAATTTCTAAAACCTAAATTTATTTTTGTTCTTGTGAAACGAATGACTGAATGAATGCATGGTTGAATGAAAAAATTTAAATCTCAATTTTTCTCCAGTGATACTATCATTCATCCATTCAATCATTCAACCATTCTTCTTATTTGTTAATCGCTGCTTAATAAAGTTCGAACAATAATGCGACTAATTAAGTAATTCATATATAGCGGCAACGCCTTGTCCGCCGCCAACACACGCTGAAACCATTCCGAATTTTTTCTTTCTGCGCTGTAACTCATTTAAAATTTGAACAGTTAGTTTTGCGCCGGTACAACCAAGCGGATGCCCCAATGCAATTGCGCCGCCATTTACATTAAGGATTTCATTATTCAATCCTAATGTTCTTGCAACGGCAAGAGATTGAGAAGCAAACGCTTCGTTGAGTTCGATCAAATCAATGTCATCCAATTTCAAGTTTGCTTTTTTAAGAGCTTTTGGAATTGCTGCAATCGGACCGATCCCCATTACTCGCGGATCAACACCGGCAACAGCATAAGAAACCATTCGCGCAATTGGTTTTAATTTTAATTCTTTCACCATTTCATCAGACATTATTAAAACAAAAGCTGCGCCGTCGGAAGTCTGAGAAGAATTTCCCGCTGTGGATGTTCCATCGGCAGCAAAGACAGGTTTAAGCTTTGCCAATGCTTCAATTGTTGTATCGGCGCGTGGTCCTTCATCTTTATCAACAATAAATTTTTTCACTTTGCGTTTGCCGTTTTCAACATAAACTTCTTCAATTTCAATCGGAACGATTTGATCTTTGAAGTAACCTTCTTTTTGTGCGTTGATCGCTTTCATATGTGAATGATAGGCAAATTCATCCTGATCTTGCCGTGATATTTTATAATCACGTACAACTTCTTCTGAGGTTAATCCCATTCCCATATAGAATTCCGGATGCTCTTTCGCAATTTTATAATTCGGTGCAAGTTTCCATCCGGTCAT
>JALNWB010000248.1 GCA_023231105.1 Ignavibacteriaceae bacterium
AACTACCGGCGCGGGCAGAAGACCTGATGCTGAATTGCTCGAAAATGATTTTCAAACCTTTATAAAACAAAAAAATATTTCAATAAATAATTTCCGTGTAGAAAGTGATGCAAGAATTGCTCTCGAAGGAGCTTTCAGCGGAAAACCGGGAAGCATCTTAATTGCCGGAACGGGCTCGATCATGTTCGGGAAAGATAAAGATGGAAACATTCACCGCGTTGGCGGATTCGGAAGATTTATCGGTGATGAAGGAAGCGGATATTCAATCGGGAAGAAAGCGCTTACCGCTATTGCAAAAAGTTTTGATGGGAGAGGAAAGAAAACAATTCTTTCGGAGTTGATCGCAGAAAAATTCGGTATCGTTTCATCCGAAAAATTAATAACGGAAGTTTATAAAAATAATTTTGATATTGCATCGGTAGCTCCGCTTGTGCTGCAAGCTGCGGAAATGATGGATGAAATTGCGGTTCAAATTATTGAATCGGAAACCGATGAACTGATTCTCCACATCAAAGCAATGAAAGAGAAAATAAAAGAAGAAGTTTTATCCATCGCTTTTATCGGCGGTATTTTAAGGGATAAAAATATTTATTCCGATTTATTCACAAAAAAAATAAATGAACAAATTCCCAATTGCCATGTAAAGTCTCCCGATCATCCGCCGGAATATGGAGCGATATTAATGGCACAATCATATTTGAAAATTATTTAAGGTTTATATGGCAACCGCAAAAGTTGAATCACGAAACTCCTGGTCATGGATTCCTACACTTTATTTTGCAGAAGGAATTCCTTACATTTTAGTGAACACCGTTTCTGTCATTCTTTATAAACGCATGGGAGTTGATAATGCGCAAATCGCTTTTTGGACAAGCCTGCTTTATCTTCCGTGGGTTTTAAAAATGCTTTGGGGACCTTTGGTTGATTTATATTCTACAAAAAGAAATTGGATACTTCTCACGCAAATTACTTTAGCGGGATGTTTCGGTTTTACTGCCTTCGCTCTCCACTTGCCAAATTATTTTATTGTCTCACTTTTTGCTTTCATTATTGCCGCCTTTGTTTCGGCAACGCATGATATTTCGGCGGACGGTTTTTATATGCTCGCGTTAAATAAAGAAGATCAAGCTCTCTTTGTAGGCATTCGCTCCGTCTTTTACCGCATTGCTATGATCTTCGGCTCAGGATTTTTAGTTTTTTTTGCGGGACAATTAGAAAAATCTTTAGGCAACATTCCGCTTAGTTGGACAATTGTTTTCGCTTTATCAGGTGCAATTTTTTTACTGATTTTTTTATACCACAAGTTTATACTTCCCTATCCTTCAATTGATAGCAAAAGAACGCCGAAAGAAATTTCCGAAGGCGCTCCATTTCTTAAAATATTTTCGGAATATTTCAAACAAAAAGGAATTTTCGGAATTATCTTTTTCATTTTATTTTATCGTTTCGGTGAAGCAATGTTAGTAAAGTTAGCATCGCCATTTTTGCTTGATAAACATGAAGCCGGCGGACTTGGTTTATCAACTTCGGAAGTTGGACTTGTTTATGGAACAGTAGGCGTATTAAGTTTAATTCTCGGCGGAATTCTCGGCGGCTGGGTAATTTCCAAATTCGGTTTGAAAAAATGTATCTGGCCGATGGCAATAATTTTAAATGTTCCTCACGCCGCTTATCTTTACATGGCGTTCGCACAGCCGCCGGTGTATCTTGCTTATCCGCTTGTTGCAATTGAACAATTTGGTTACGGATTAGGTTTTACCGCTTTCATGGTTTACTTGATGTACATTTCGCGAGGGATTTACAAAACTTCTCATTATGCAATATCAACTGGAATTATGGCGCTCGGAATGATGATCCCCGGTTTGGTGAGCGGGTACATTCAGCAAGCAGTTGGTTATAAAATGTTTTTTATCATCGTTTTATGTATGGCTATCCCGGGGCTTCTCTCGCTTTTATTTATTCCTACAATTGAAGAAGAAAAAAATGAAACTCCTGTTGAAGGCAAGTAAATTTTATCGAATAACTTATTTCGTAATTGCCGTTCTATTTTTTCTGGTGATATCTTCATTCACTTTTAGAACGCATTGTTTTTCAAAAGGAATTTCCTCCGATTCGCTTTACAAAATAGATGATGTTTCTATTTTTTCTTTAAACGATGATTGGGTTGAAGAGACTCTTTCTAAAATGACAATTGAAGAAAAAGTCGGGCAGATTATTTTTCCGGCGTTGAGTGGAAGATTCTATAACGAAGAAGACACGGTTTTCAAAAAGATTATTCACCTGGTAAATGATGTAAAAGTCGGCGGGTTCATCGTTTATCAAGCATCCGAAGGATCAGAAGTTTATGGTCAGGCATTTCTCTTAAATAAACTTCAACAACTTTCTAAATATCCTTTGTTAATCGGCGCCGACTACGAAAACGGCGTTACCTTTCGGACAAAAGGGGGAACCATTTTCCCGACGAACATGGCGCTCGGAGCCGCTAATGATGAGGCTCTAACGCATCAAATGGGTAAAATTGTTGCGGAGGAAAGCAGGGAAACCGGTGTCTTTTATAATTTCGCTCCGGTAGTTGATATAAACAACAATCCGCAAAATCCAATTATTAATGTTCGTTCGTTCGGAGAAAATTATTCTACCGTAATAAAACTCGGCAACGCAATCGTTTCGGGAATGCAGGAAAATCATTTGCTTGCAACCGCAAAACATTTTCCCGGGCATGGAAATACTTCAATTGATTCTCACAAGGATTTGCCAATTATTCGAGGCAGCAGAGAAGAACTTTTTCAACTTGAATTAAAACCTTTTATAAAAGAAATTGAAAATGGCGTCATGTCTATCATGGTCGGGCATCTCGCCGTTCCGGCGTTTGATGCCGATACTCTTCCCGCAACATTATCAAAAAATATTGTGACGGATTTGCTAAAAAAAGAATTAGGATTCAAAGGATTGATAGTAACAGATGCATTAAATATGCGTGCGATAACAAATTCATTTACTACTGCCGAAGCCTCGGTTGCTGCGTTTAATGCCGGATGCGATATTCTTCTTTTCCCGGCAAATGCGGATGAAGCCGCTAATGCAATTATTGATGCTGTTCATTCAGGAATAATTTCGAAAGAAAGACTCGATGAATCTGTTAGAAAAATTCTTCTTGCAAAAAGATGGACCGGACTTGCCGAAAACAGAATAGTCTCAATGGATAAACTTTCTTCAACACTAAACATCGGTGAGCATCAATCGGTGGCAAAAACGTTGGCGGAAGAAGCAATTACTTTAGTAAAAGATGAACAACATCTCATTCCCCTTTCTTCTCATGCCAAGAAAAAAATTCTTCATTTATCTTTAATTGATGAAAGACGTTCAACTACTGATGAAATATTTAACTCAATACTTGAAAAACAATTAAAAAATATTTCGTCTTTGACCTTAACAAACAAGGCGGCAAAAAAAGAATTCAATGAAGGAATAAAAGCCGCGAAAAAATCGGATGTTGTAATTCTCTCAACTTACACACGCATTCGCTTGAATTCCGGGAAAATAGGGTTGAGCGATGCACAATTAAAATTTGTCTCGCAGTTGATCAAATTAAAAAAACCTATTGCATGGCTCTCTCACGGAAGTCCTTACGTGTTAGCTTCATTCCCGGAGATAAAAACATTTATCTGCAGTTATGGAGATTCGGAAATATTAGAAGAGGCTTTAGCTAAAGCGCTTTTCGGTAAAATTACTATTCAAGGAAAATTACCGGTCGCTATTCCAAACACTGTTTTCAAGACTGGAGACGGGTTAGTTATTCTGCAATCTTCGTTAACGGAAAGTAATCATAAAGAAATAAATTTTTCTTCTATTGATAAAATTATTCTGCAAGGAATTCAAGATTCTGCTTTCCCCGGTGCTGTATTATTGATTGCCCAAAACGGAAAAGTGTTGCACAAAAAAGCGTTTGGACATTTGATCTATGATCCAACTTCTGCACCGATGCAAACTAATACTATTTTTGATTTAGCTTCGGTTACCAAAGTAATTGCAACCACAACCGCTACAATGCTTTGTTTCGATAGAGGTCTCTTTAAACTTGATGATAAAGTTGCAAAGTATTTACCGAAGTTTACTGCACAAGGGAAACAAAACATCACGATAAGAAATTTATTGTTGCACAATAGCGGCTTGCCCCCTTTCAAAAGATTTTATCTTACTTTCAAAAACAGTAATGAAGTACTTGCTGATATCCTCAATACTAAACTTGATTACAAACCGGGAACGAAAACCGTTTATTCCGATTTGGGAATTATTACACTCGGGAAAATAATTGAAAAGGTTACAAAAAAATCTTTAGACAAATTTTGTTCCGATGAAATATTTCTTCCACTTGGTATGACGGAAACATTTTTCAATCCGCCTAAAGAATTTAGAAGCAG
>JALNWB010000249.1 GCA_023231105.1 Ignavibacteriaceae bacterium
CCCCACAATTTCTTTCCTAAAAATTTCTTTATATTTCCACACAAATTATTTCTTGTTAACTAACTTGATAAGGTGCTCTAATGGATAGAAGAAAATTTATTAAAGCCGGACTCTTTACTACAAGCGCACTTGCACTTGGAAATTATTCGAATCATTATCCTTTCCTATCATCCTCTCTCTCTTCTAATTATGATCTTGTCGCAATCAAAGGCGGCGAGCCGGAAGCAATGTTTGATAAAGCCATCGCGTCACTCGGCGGAATGAAAAATTTCGTGAAGAAAAATCAAAAAGTAGTTATCAAACCAAACATTGGCTGGGATGTAAAGCCCGAATTAGCCGCAAACACAAATCCGAAGCTGGTGGCGCGAATTATTAAACACTGTTTTGATGCCGGTGCAAAAGATGTTTACGTTTTCGATCATACCTGCGATAATTGGAACCGCTGTTACACCAATAGCGGAATTGAAAAAGCCGTTAAAGATGCCGGAGGCAAAATCGTAAGCGGTGATAGTGAAAGTTATTATCAGCAAGTTGATGTAAAAAAAGGAAAGAGGTTAAAAGGTTCTAAAGTACACGAACTTATTCTTGAGTCGGATGTTTTTATTAATGTTCCGATCTTGAAACATCACGGCGGCGGAAGAATAACCGTTGGAATGAAAAATTTAATGGGAGTAGTTTGGGATCGCAGATACTGGCATCAAAACGATCTGCAGCAATGCATAGCTGATTTTGCAACATTCAAAAAACCGGATCTAAATATTGTTGATGCTTACGTGGTAATGAAGAGAAACGGTCCGCGAGGTGTTTCAGAAGACGATTTGATAACTTTAAAATCACAAATTATTTCAACTGATATTGTTGCCGCGGATTCCGCTGCTGCTAAATTATTCGGAATTGAACTGGCAGATGTTCCCTACATCAACTATGCAGATGAGTTGAAAGTTGGAAGAAAAGATTTAAGCAAACTGAACATCAACCGGATTATACTGTAACCAAACTATAAATGAATGTAACTGTTTTAAAGAAAATACGCGTCGCTGTTTCGCTTCTGTTTTTTCTTTTTACCATTGGTCTTTTTCTTGATTATCGAAATATCCTTCCGCCGTCAGTCTATTCAAAGGTATTGTTTTTACAATTCATTCCTTCTTTTGTAAAATTTATTAGTATTGCCGGATTAGGTGCAATTGGATCCATCGTTATTCTTCTGCTTACGCTTTTTTCGGGAAGAGTTTATTGCTCATCGATTTGTCCGCTCGGAACTTTGCAAGATGTGATTTCATTTCTCTCAAGAATACTGAAAAAGAAAAAGGGGAAAAAGAAGAGAGAATTTTTACGATATGAAAAAAGTAAAAATTGGTGGCGTTATTCTTTTCTCGCCTTGGCTGTAATTCCATTTCTTGGCGGAACGATATTATTTATTAACCTTCTCGATCCTTACAGCAGTTTCGGAAAAATATCTGCGCATCTCTTTCGCCCTTTATTAATAATGGTGAACAACTCCATCGCTTTTCTATTTGAAAAGATGAATTTGTACATCGTTTATCCTTTTGAATACAAAGGAGTGGAAACATTTTCGTTATTGTTTGCATTCGCAATTTTTATGCTTGTTGTCTATTTGTCATTAACAAAGGGAAGATTGTATTGCAACACCATTTGTCCGGTTGGGACTTTGCTCGGCTTAGTTTCAAAATATTCTTTTGTAAAAATTGCGGTTGACGAGAAGAGTTGTAAATCGTGTGGAATTTGTGAGCGCGTGTGCAAGTCAAATTGCATCGATACAAAAAAGAAAACTGTTGATTTCGACCGGTGTGTTGCCTGCTTCAACTGCTTTGATGTTTGCCCTACCGATGGAATGAAATTCGAATATGGATTTCTTTCTCCATCTAAAAAGAATCAGCAAAACATAGAAGAAACGCAAGTAAGTAAACGCGAAGAGCAAGTAAGTCATTCCAAAAGAAATTTTTTGTTTAACACGTTTGTCTACGCTGTTGGATTAACGGGAATAACATTAAGCCAAGTTAAAATTACTCCAAAGAAGGAAAGTAAGGTTGCGGTGTTCAGGAAAAATCCGGTAACACCGCCGGGTTCTCAAAGCAGAAATAATTTTGCACAAAACTGTACCGCGTGTCATCTGTGCGTAAGCGTTTGCCCTACGCAGGTTTTGCAGCCTGCATACTTGGAATACGGATTGCTGGGAATGTTCCAGCCGCGAATGGATTTCCAAATCGGCTTTTGCAATTTTGAATGCAAACTGTGCGGCGACGTTTGCCCAACGAACGCAATTTCTCCGATCCCCCTTAAAGAAAAAAAATTAAAACAGCTTGGTAAAGCAAAATTTGTAAAGGATAATTGCATTGTTAATACTGAAAATACAGATTGCGGCGCATGCTCGGAACATTGTCCCACAAAAGCGGTGAATATGGTTCCGTATAAAAACAAGTTGGTAATTCCGGAAGTGAAAGATGAGTTTTGCATCGGCTGCGGTGCGTGTGAGTTTGCTTGTCCCACAAAACCGTACAAAGCAATTTATGTTGAAGGAAATCCAAAACACTTAACCGCAAAGATCAACAAAGAAAAAAAGATTGAACAGAAAGTTGATTACAAAGAAGAATTTCCGTTTTAGCTACAATAGCCCGCGGATGATGCGGATAGGACGGATCGTCGCGGATTTAATCAGCGAAATCCATGTGCTATTTTTTACTTTCCTAATCCATCATTCCCGGTGTCTAAAACAAACTTCCAGTTTCCGTTTTTATCTTTCTTCCAAAAGGTAGCATAAGTGCCATAACTCGGTTTGTCACCTCCGGTTTTTACTTTTAATTCCCAAGTGCCGTAAGTATAGCCCATATCGCCGGAGGAAGAAACATCCGCAAATGATGGTTTCCATGTTAGAGTATAAGAAGAATCGCTGCTTTTTGAGTAGAGTTCTTCAATCGCTTTTTTTCCTTCAAAAGGATAACTGTTCGGACGAAGCAACACGCCGTCATCAGCAACGTAAGCTAAAAACGCTTTATGAAATCCTTCTTTTACAGATAAATTGGAAAACTCAATATCGGCTTGTTTGATCGCTTCTTTTTCTTTCTCAACATTTACTTGAGCAAATGAAACGGAAACGAAAAGGCAAAAGAGGAACAAACTTTTTTTCAGCATCTTATTTTTTCTCCCTTAACAAATTAATTTGGATTGCAGAGGGATATTTTGCCGAATGATAAACTCTGTGTGTCGCTTTTTGAAAATCGCTTTCGTTCGCATCATAAATATCACAAAACTTTTGAGGATTGCGGTCGAAGAAGGGGAACCAACTGCTTTGTATCTGCACCATAATTTTGTGACCTTTAAGAAAAGTGTGTGCAACATCCTGCAAAGTTATTTTTACTTTTGTTATTTCTCCCGGTTTAAATGGCTCCGGATGTTCATAGCTGTTTCTAAATTTGCCTCGCATAATTTCACCGCGAATCAGCTGTTGAAATCCTCCCATCTCAAATTGCTGCGGATTCGGTTTTGGATTTACTACACTATCTGGAAAAACATCAATTACTTTTACTATCCAATCTGCATCTGTTCCAGTTGTTGAAACATAGAGTTCGGCTTCAATCGGTCCGACGATGGTGAGGCTATCTTCTAAAACATTTGTTTGATAAATCAACACATCCGGTCGCGCTGCAGTAAAACGCTGATCTTCAATCATATATTCACGATTGTAAAATGAGCGCGCGTCCAACTGCTTTGCTGTGTAAGGAACCGGTTTATTTGGATCACTTAGAAATTCATCAAAAGTATTATTTGTTGAATTTTCAAACGATAATTTGTTTCCTTGGGTGATAAATATATTTTTCACCTCGGAATTTTTGGGAGGCCAGGTGTCAAATTTTCTCCATTCGTTTGAACCGGTGATAAAGATTGAAGCTTCCGGCAAAGCGAGAGAACATTTTCCTTTTAAATAATAGTTGAAGAAGGGAAATTCAATACTATCTTGATAATACTCGCTTGTATTGCTTCCAAAGGAAATTGCGTTAAGTTCATTTCCTTTGGTTCTATTCCATCCTCCGTGAATCCACGGACCAACGACGATCTTGTTAAAAGCTTCGGGATTTTTTTCTTCAATCGATTGATAGGTGTGAAAAGTTCCGTACAAATCCTCGGCATCATACCATCCGCCAACGGTTAACACCGCAGGTTTTATTTTATTGAAATGAGGAAATGTATTTCTCGATTGCCAAAAATCATCATACGTTCCGTGCTGGGTAACTTCATTCCAAAATGAAATAGTATTCTTGAAATATTTCTCGTTAGCATTTTTGAGCGGTCCCATATTCAAAAAGAAATTGTAAGCGTCGGGTGAGGG
>JALNWB010000250.1 GCA_023231105.1 Ignavibacteriaceae bacterium
GATTATTACTCACGTAAACACATTTGAAGACAATCCGGCCGGCTTTGCCTTTGTAGAATTCGCAAAGATTCTGGGTTATGATTTATCCGGGTATTGAAAGAAAAGACATTATTAATAAGTTGTCAGTTTTCAACGGAATCAACTACAAGCTCTAGATTATGATTTATAAAACTAATTTAATATTAAATAAGGGCGATAAAATGAAATTCTGGAAATTCACAAATCTATTCAGTTTACTAATTGTTTGTCACTTTGCTATTATTCTAATCTCATGTAAAGAATCTTCATCACCTACCGAATCACCAAACAAAATTTTAAATGCAGAGACCATTGAAAAGCTACAAGCTGCCGCAGATAAAGTAATGATGAAAACCCAAGCCCCAGGGTTGATGGCATATATTGGTGTAGAAGGGGAAGGTGATGGTTTATATATAACACGCGGTGTAAGTAATTTGGCTACCAGTGAGCCGATGAATATTAGCAACCATTGGAGAATAGGAAGTATAACAAAAACAATTACAGCCGAGGCAGTTCTGATATTGGCAGATGAAGGCAAAATAGATTTGAATAAATCAATTTCTTTTTATTTCCCCGAATATAAAATACCAAGCGGAGATAAAATTACAATACGAATGCTTGGAAACATGACAAGTGGATTGTATGATTATACTACCAACCTTGATTGGTGGACATCTTATACAAGCTCAAATCAGCAAAAGGTTTTTACTCGTGAAGAACTGGCGGCTATAGTTTTCAATAATCCAATACAATATGAGCCTGGCACCAAGTATTATTACAACAATTCCAACTTTCTTGTGTTAGGATTATTAATTAAGAAGGTAACCGGAAAAGAAGTAATAGATGTTTTCAACGAAAAAATTTTTCAACCACTGGGGATGAAAAACACATTTTGGCCGATTACGCGCTACTTGCCTTTCCCATATTCTCACGGCTATTCACTTGATAATAATTCATTAATTGATGTAACAAACTATAATCCGTCATGGGGAGATGCTGCGGGAATACTTATTTCAAATATTTCCGATCTTAAAATATGGGCAAAAGAATTGGGTGAAAGGAAATTGCTTTCCGAAAAGATGAAGAACGAAAGATTCGCCTGGGTTGATTCGGATGTTCCAGGACTTAAATACTCCGGTTTTGGCCTTGAGAAAATTCTTGACTGGGTTGGGCATCCGGGAGCTATATTTGGCTATAACAGCCAAATATGGTATAACCCGATAAAGAAAATTACAGTTATTTTAACAACGAATTCGATAGAAGGCTATCCTACGGAACAAGTGATAGGTGAAATTATTAACATCTTAACTCCGTATAAATAAACAACCGAATTGAGATTGTTTTTTTAAGGATGGAATGCCACGAATAATAACAGTTGTTGGAATAGATACTTTTTTGAAATTATAAAAGATTAACTGCATCCCTTAAATTTTGCTGCTGAAGATGAGCATAGATTTGAGTTGTAGTAAGGGATTCATGTCCAAGTAATTCTTTAACTACATACAACGATACTCCACGCTGAACCAACAGCGAAGCGAAAGAATGACGCAAAGTATGAAAGTGGATATTATCATTTAACTCAGCCGCACGAACGGATTTCTTAAATTGTTTACTTATAAAATCTTCATTGAGTTTAATTCCATTTGTCCGGTTAAAGACAAAGGTGTTTTTTTCTAAATCAATAACTTTTGGTAATTGATTTGATAAGAAACTTCTGAGAATTGGACTAATTGGAATAATTCTTTCTTTTTTACTTTTGGTTGTAAAAGCAGCTGAGCATTGTACGGTGATGATATTTTGTTTAAAGTCTATCCAATTTCATTTCATATTTAGTAACCCTCCTAAGCGCATCCCGGTATAAAAAGCAGTAGTGAATAAAACTTTGAAGTAATCTTGTTGTGCATGTTCAATGATGATCTTCAATTCAATTTCAGAAATGAAAAATGGAAATGGCTTTGCAACTTTGGGAGATTTAATTTTTTTGAAGGGATTATTTGAAAGATAATTCCAAATTACAGCTTTGCTAAAAGCCGCTTTAAGTGTACGGTAGTAAAGACTGGCTCAACTTTTAGTGCGTGCAAAAGTTGATATAAGAAATTTATCGAGTAAGGGTATATCAATCCGGTTGAGATTTATATCGCCAGAAAAATCTAATAGTCTTTTGAATGAGTTCCGAACAGTTAGAAAATAATTTTTCGATTTGGAAGTTTTAATGTATTCTAAATATTCATCACAGAATTTAGAAAGAGAAATAAAATCAATCCGCGCTTTTGGCTCATCACTTCCTCTTTGAAAGTTTGCCATGAACTTATAAGCTTGTTTTTCGTTGGCGGTCTTTGTTGAAACCGTTGTGCGTTTACCGTTGAGATCGTAAGTCAATTGATAGAACGGTGATTTTTTTGTTTTTAAAACTTTCCAAGATATTTTCAAGAATATCAAATCCCCTAAAAACCAAGTGTATTAGACGCCGCGAATTGACCATTATTTATTTTTACTAATTTTTTATATTAATCTCGCTTTATTATTTAATTTATTTGCTCAATGGATAGAATCTAACACCGATGAATTTTTTTATCTACATGATTATTGCTGGATTTATTCAAGGGATTATTCTTGACTTTTATTTGTTCGTGTCAAAAAGGGGTGTGGAAGAAGTGAAATTACAACTTGTAAATCCGGCGAATAAAAATTATACAATTATAGCAATCGCTAAAATTTAGTGAAATCAAATGATGAATAGTGTCTTTAATAAAATAGTAGAAATTTTTATTTACAGTGGAATAGTCCAAGGATTCTTTTTTGCTTTAATTATTAATCGAAACAAAAGATGGAAGAAAAAATCGAACAAGATTTTAGCCCTCTTGTTAATCATTCTTTCAATTAGTATTGCTCATTCGGTATTTATTGATGTTAATATTAGCGCATTAAAAATAAAAGAACCTTTTATTCTACTGATTGGTCCTCTTTTATTCTTTTATATCCTGGAAATTTTAAGTCCCCGGTCTTTCACTTGGGCTGATATTATCCATCTTGTTCCGTTCCTATTCTTTGTTTCTATTATTCTCCCCTCTACTGCATTGGACACCTTTGATAACTATTTTGTAGTAGGGGATGTTGATAGATTAAGTCTGGGGATATGGATATTTACAATTATTCAATTTGCTTTTTACTGGTGGAAAATTGTAAAGCGGATAAATTTGTCACAAGCTTCTCTTCAAATGGAATTTTCAAATCTTGAAGGGAAAACGCTTCTCTGGGTGAAAAACTTTCTCCATATTTTAGGCATCTGCCTTCTGGTGTTAACCATAACAATTCCCATCGTACTGCACACAAAAAATTATGAACTTGTGGACATGATTGTTTGCCTCTCATTAGTCGTTACAGTTTTCGTTTTGGCGTACGAAGGATTATTTCAAGAAGATATTTTCTCCAATAGAAACAGTCTTGAGTCAATCGAATCGGAACAAAACAGTGAAAAAGAAAACGAAAAATCCAGGCAGTTGAATCAAAACAATAGTGAATTGATGCAGAAACTTCAAACATTTATGGTTGAGAAAAAGCCATATTTAGAGGAAGGATTAACGCTTACCGGACTTGCCCAACAATTAAATATGACCCGGAACCAACTCTCTTCTTTGATCAACAGCAATACCGGGGAGAATTTTTATTCTTTTATAAATAAATACCGCGTTGAAGAAGTGATAAAAATCTTCTCTGATCCCCAAAAGAAAAATTATACCATTCTTGCCATGGCTTATGAAGCCGGGTTCCCGTCAAAATCATCTTTTCATAATATCTTTAAGAAAATTACAGGTCTAACTCCTACCGAGTACCTAAATGGACTAAAATAGTCCTTCCCGCTTTTTTTTCACCAAAAACTTGTAGTCCAAACATATACATCAAGACTTTCTGCGTGTTGCTACAGTTTATTTTTGCATCGTAAAAAAATAAACAAAGTATAAAAACAGGAAATATGTATGTACAAGTTCTTTAGTGCCAAACAATTTGCAATGGTTATAACTTTTTTAATACTGACTTTTTCGAATCTCATTTTAGGTAACGGAAAAGGGAGTTTAACTGGAAAAGTAATAGACAAAACTACCAAACAACCGATTCAATATGTAAACGTAGTTGTTATTGGAACCAGTTTAGGAGCGATAACAGATTCAACCGGGAAATATTGGATTAGTGCAGTAGATGAAAACATTTATCAACTGAAATATTCTTTGATTGGATACTCAAGTACTATTGAATCGGAGATACGAGTAATAAATGGAAAATCC
>JALNWB010000251.1 GCA_023231105.1 Ignavibacteriaceae bacterium
ATAAAACTTGTTAATCTTTTCTCTTTTCGTTAGTTTTTCACCGTTGAAACAATCGAAATAAATAGATTTATCACTCGTGTGAAGTTCTTCGGTAGAAGTACAAATAACAACAGAATAACCATTGGTACTCAGCGAGTATCCTATTTTAGAAAATATTCTTTCATCCTTCGGCGGATGCCCGGAGGAAAGAATTACAACTTTATTCTTCATGTATAAAATTAACGAAATTCCTTTAATTTGAAATGAACAACACTCAATTAAGAATACTTATTTTGCGCCCCGACCGCCTGGGCGATGTTGTGCTTTCAACTCCGCTGCCGCGAGAAATTAAAAAAGTTTTTCCAGATGCATTTGTGTCGGTTCTAGTTCGAAATTACACAAAAGATATTTATATCAATAATCCATTTGTTGATGAAATTTTGGTTGATGAAGAATTAGGCAATTCGTTTTGGCAGAGAGTGAAACGGATTCGATCGTTTAGTTTTACACATGGGATTGCACTTCTTCCGACTGAAAAAAATAATTGGCTGCTCTTTTTTAGTGGAATAAAAATTAGAATTAGCGTTGGACATAAATTCTATCAATTCCTTTCAAATGCAAAAAGTATTTATCGGAGAAAATATATTCCTTTGAGAAATGAAGCTGATTATTGTTTGGATGCTTTGCGAAAAATTGGAATTGAAAATCCGGACTCTGCGGTTTCAATTTATCTTTCAGACAAAGAGAAGAAAAGAGCTTTGGAATTCAGAGAATCTTTCTTAATCAACAAACGAATATTGGTGGGCATTCACGCAACCTGTGGAAAATCAGCGCCAAATCTATCTTTAAAAGAATATCGCAAACTTGCAGAATTACTTGTTCTGCAAAAAGATATTCAAGTTTTTATCACCGAAAAAGAAATTCCGGATGAACTAAAAAACATTGAAGGCGTTTCATACTATTTTGAAAACCTTTCGCTGCGTGATTCAATAATTGCCTTTTCCGCAATGGATGTTCTAATTTCCGCCAGCACCGGACCGATGCACATCGCAGCAGCTCTCAAGGTAAAAACGCTTTCTGTTTTTTGTCCACTTCCTGCTTGTGAACCAAAACTTTGGGGACCACAAGGGAACGAAGCTTTTTTTGTAATGCCGGATGAAAATTACTGTGGTAAAGTTTGTTCCGGAAATCCGCAAACTTGTATGTTTGAAGGTGAGGGAGGAATCAATGCCGAAAAAATTATTTCGCAACACCAAAAAATATTTTCTTCCGATGAGCAAAATTAATTTATTAATTGCTCCAAACAGTTTTAAGGAGTGCGCAGACGCAATTGAAATTGCCGACAGCATTAAAAAGCATTTTACAGAACCGGAATTCCAAGTTAAAAGTATTCCAATTTCTGACGGTGGTGACGGCTTCCTAAAAATTTGCGAAAACAATTTTCGACTAAAAATTGTTACAAAAGAAATCCCATCGTTTTATGATGGAAATATTTTTCAGATTCCTATTGGAATTTCTGAAGATCAAAAACATATTTACTTGGAATCTGCAGAAATTATCGGGATGAAGAAAATCCCAAAGGAGAAAAGACATCCATCGATTTTGAATTCGAGTAATTTTGGTGAACTTTTAATAAAATTGGGAAGTGAATACCCACAAAATCATAAAATTATTATTGGACTTGGCGGAACAGCCACCAACGATTTAGGGCTTGGATTATGCGTTCCATTCGGGTTAAAACTTTTCGATAAAAAAGGAGATCAACTTCCGGTTCAACCAAAATTATTTTCTGAAGTTTGGACAATCAAGCTGCCGGAAAAAAGATTTGCTCTTTCTCTTGAAGTAATTACCGACGTGGAAGTTCCGCTTTATGGAGAAACGGGAACATCAAAAACTTTCGCAAAGCAAAAAGGTGCGACTGAAAAAGAAATTGAAATTCTTGAAAAAGGTGTCAAAAATATTATTTCAATTTTGAAAAAAGATCACGGAATCGATGTTTCTTCCAAATTGATTGGCGCAGGAGGCGGACTAATATTCGGTTTGTCTCTAATAGCAGATTTAGAAATTTGTTTCGCTGAGAAATTTCTGTTGGAAAAACTTAAACTTGAAGAAGAAATTAGTAAAACGGATTTTGTAATCACCGGAGAAGGTTCTTTTGATAAACAAAGCATGATGAAGAAGGGAACCGGAATCCTAATAAATAGTGCGATAAAACTTCAAAAGAAGGTATTCGTGATCTGCGGGAAAGCGGATCGGTCAGTTTCCTCATCTATGGATAACGGTGTAAGGATTTTTTCCCTCGAAAAATATTTCCCGATGGAGGAAGAATCTATTCAAAACTACAAAATAGGAATTGAAAAAGCCTGCGGAGAAATAAAGTCTTACATTTTATCCCACCCTTAAATTTGTTAAATTTGAATTGACAAACTTAAAGACTACATTGAAATATGTTAGCCTGTAATACATTAGAAAATATTCTTAATCACAATCGTTTTCTTAATCTTACTCATTTTTAGTGGACTGATGACGATTATGAAAAAGATTATGATTATGATTAAGAAGTCGAATTAATAGAACATGAAAATTAATTTTATGGAGCACAATGAAAGAATATCTTGATTTAGTTCGATTGGTAATGCAAGAAGGCGTTAGAAAAAAATCGAGAACCGGTGTTGACACAATTTCGTATTTCTCAGCTTTTTATAAAGTAGATTTAACCAAAGGATTTCCTCTTTTGACAACCAAAAAGATGGAATGGAAATCGGTAATTCGCGAATTACTCTGGTATTTGTCAGGCGAAAACCATATCCGCAACCTGCGCAAGCATACTAAAATATGGGACGCTTGGGCTGATGAAGATGGAAATCTGGAAACTGCTTACGGGCACTTTTGGCGGCATTTTCCAAGTGCAAAAAAAGATAAAAACGGAAATTGGGAAGTGAAAGAGATCGACCAAATTCAATATGTCATTGATGAAATAAAAAATAAACCATACAGTAGAAGATTGCTTGTAACGGCCTGGGAACCTGGCAACGCTACAACCAGCAAGCTTCCGCCATGCCATTACACTTTTGCCTTTAATGTTTCCGGCAATAAATTGAACTGCCATTTAACGCAGCGATCGGGAGATATTGCGCTTGGCATTCCGTTTAATTTGGCAGCATACTCAATGTTGACGCATATTATAGCGAACGAAACTAATTTGCAAGTCGGACAGTTTGCCCACACTATTATTGATGCGCATATTTACGTCGGTGATAAAGGAACTGAAAATGAAAAGTATGATCATCTTGAAGGATTAAAAGAACAGTTGAAACGTGAACCGTTTGAATTGCCGACTCTTAATATTTCCAAGAAACCATTGAAAGATTTAATCTTTGAAGATTTTGAAATAGTCGGTTATCAAAGTCATCCCAAAATAAAATTTGAGGTTGCTGTTTGAGAATTATTATTATCTCAGCCATCGCTCAGAATGGTGTTATCGGAACAGCTAAAGGAGAAATGCCCTGGCATGTAAAAGAAGAATTCGCTCATTTTAAAAGCACTACTTTTGGTTCTCCGGTTATTATGGGAAGAAAAACTTTTGAAACATTAGGCAAACCGTTGAAGGGAAGATTGAACATAATTGTCACACATTCGGAGTCATTTCAGGTTGAAGATACATTAGTTCAAAACAGTTTGTTGTCTGCAGTTGATTACTGCAACAAAGAAAAACATAAAAAAATATTTATAATCGGAGGAAGAGAAATTTATACTCAAGCTATTCCACTTGCAGATGAAATGATCTTATCTTTTATGAAATTTAACGCTGAAGGAGAAATTCTTTTTCCGGAATATGATAAAAACGATTGGCAAAAAACCGATGAGAGAAACTTTGAACAATTTTCTGTTGTTTATTTCGTAAGAAAAGGAAAGAACTGATACATGTCAAAAATATCCATTCTACCCGAAAATCTTGCGAATAAAATTGCTGCCGGAGAAGTTGTGCAGAGACCCGAATCGGTTGTAAAAGAATTGATGGAAAATGCAATTGATGCGGGTTCCACATTGATCGAAGTACTGATAAAGAAAGCCGGGAAAGTTTTAATTCAAGTGATTGATAATGGCGAAGGAATGTTGGAAGAAGATGTTATTCTTTCCGTTCAAAAACATGCAACCAGCAAAATTTCTACTTTAGAAGATTTGGATGCGATAAAAACTCTTGGTTTTCGCGGTGAAGCATTGAGTGCAATTGCCGCTGTCAGTCAACTTGAAATAAAAACCGAAACACCTATTGAT
>JALNWB010000252.1 GCA_023231105.1 Ignavibacteriaceae bacterium
AAAATCCATGCGAACGATAAAATTATCCATATAATACCGCAGTCCGATAACCGGTGAATAAACCCAATTTGTAAAACTAATTTTCGTTATTTCGTTCCAAGTTTTGCCAAAATCTAAACCGGCGATTCCGCCCAAGCGATTGTACAATCTAAAACGAAGTTCGGCATTGCAATAGGCTGCGGTAGTATTGATAAATCTATCTTGCGGATAACCGCGCAAAGTATTGTTTCCGCCTAACGAAGGTAATAATAAGAAATTCAATGAATCAGTTTTGCAATCTTTAAATGCAAAGTGAAAAGCTGAAACAATCTTTTCATTCTGAAGAGGGAGATAATACATAATCTCCGCGGCGCTTTTATTATACTTGATTGAAGAAATTCCATATTCGAAATTCAGAAGTGTTTGGAATCCTTTAGTTGGATTTACAAAACTGTTCCTCGAATCGTATCTTCCGCTTGCAGTTAGGAAGGGAAGGGTATAACTGTGTTTTTCATTTTGGGCAAAAATATTGTAAAGCGTTTTTTCTTTTTCAAAATTAGAAAGAGCATAATGTTTATATCCCAATCCGCACTGCAAGACAAATTGTTTTGTTAAACCAAAACTCGAAAGTAAACTCGTTTCGAAAATCCCTTTCCGGTAAAATTCTTTTTCGGGAGGAGAAAAACCGTTCCAACCATAAAAGCCATTTTTAATCCAGACGTCATAATCAACAGTTAGATCAAGGGCGAAAGGATAGATGCTTCCCTGGCGGTATTCAAAGTCAGGATAGGAAAAAACAAAACGAAACCAACGTTCACCTTTAGTGCTCATGAAAAGTATTACATCGAATGATTCATTTTTTAGAACTTGATTAAAGAAGAAAGCTTTTCCGCCAAAGCCAAAACCGGCATCGGTATCGTATGAAAGTATCGGGAGCGGTTCGATTGATGATTTCCCATTTGTTGAATCAATATTGTTCTCTGCATCATTATCCTTGTTCTGCGGGAAGAATGAAAACGAAATAAGCAGGAAGAGGAAAAGTGTCTTTCTTAAAAACAGATTACATATTTTCACTTTTCATTTCCCTCACAAATTTATATCCGGCTTTGTGAACAGTAATTAAATATTTCGGTTCGGAAGGATTGTCTTCAATTTGTTTCCTGATCGAAAGAATAAAATTATCGACGGTTCTGGTTGTTGGGAATGACTCAAATCCCCAAACATTGTTTAACAATATTTCACGCGAAATAACTTCTCCTTCGTGTTCAGCAAAAAACTTAAGAATTTTTAATTCCATTGAAGAAAAAGTTAATTGAGTTTTATTTTTTACAGCTTCATGTTTCTTAAAGTTGATGCAAATATTTCCAAACGAAGTTTCATCCGTTCCGTTGTGAGGAATTTCTGTGCGGCGCAAATGAGCTTTTATTCGCGCCAAAAGTTCTCGGACGCTGAATGGTTTTGTAACATAATCATCTGCGCCGATTTCCAGCCCAAGAATTTTATCAACCTCTTCAGTTTTGCTTGTGAGCATAATGATAGGTGTTCCTATGTTATCCATTCTTAATTCGCGGCATATTTCAAAACCGTTTTTTCCCGGAAGCATTAAATCGAGAATGATCAATTCCGGTTTGAAAGTTTTTATCAGAGTATATGCTTCATCGCCATTCCCGGTAGAACTAACTTCGTAATTCTCCATCAACAAAGATTCTGTTAAGCCTTTGCGAATAGTCGCATCGTCTTCTACTAAAACTATTTTTTTCATAGCGCCTCCATTCATCTGCACAATTTTATCAACAACTCTTCAAGTTGTTCTTGTATTGATTTTAGGTCTTCATCATTGTTTCGAGCAGTATTTAATTCTTTTCTCGCATATTCCAAATATCGTGAGAGCACCTCATCCAAAACGATAGCGCTATTTCTTATTTCCAGTGCAAGCTCATAATGATCGGTATTAATTAAGTCATCTACTAAAATTTCAGAATATCCTTTGATCGAGATAAGTGGTTTTTTCATAATATCGCAAAGGTACTTGCGAAGTTTTTCCCGTTCTTTTATTAATTCGGTTTCTTTGATCCTTTGGACTTTATCTAACCGCAGTTTGACCTTAGCAAGCAAGTCTGCAATGCGGAATGGCTTTGGGAGATAATCATCAGCTCCAAGTTGAAGTCCTTTAAAAACATCTTTGTTTTCCGATTTGATAGAAAGAAAAATAAAAGGAATGGTTTTCGTCAAATCATTTTTTTGAAGTTTTTCAATCAATCCGTATCCATCTAAATTTGGCATATTTATATCGCTAATAATAAGATCGGGATAAAAAGAAGAAGCGGCGTCCAATCCTTCCAGACCATCTGAAGCAGTTTCAACGGTATAACCTTCGTTTTGTAATGCTTCTTTTATTCCGGTTCGAATAGCGGCATCATCTTCAACAACTAAAATTTTTGTCATAATATCCTCAATTAGTTTGTTGCGACAAATTATTAAACCTAATAATAAACTCAGTTCCTTCACTGGGTTGACTATTAACGCGAAGATCGGCTTTGTGCGCATGCACAATATGTTTTACGACGGTTAAACCGATTCCGGTGCCGCTTTTACTTTTAACTTGCGCACTATTTACCCGTTCGTAAGGTTCAAAAATTCTTTGAATGTCTTTGTTGTTTATTCCGATGCCTTTATCTTTTATTGAAATTGCCGGTTGAGATCCTTCGTTAAAAGTAGTGATAGTTATTTTTTTATTTTCTTGCGAGTATTTAATTGAATTGGAAATTAAATTTATCAGCGCTTCCTCAATTGCATCTTTGTCTGCGTAAATGGGAAGTTTAACCGGAGAAAGAGTTATCTCAAGCTTAAAATCATTCATTTTGATTTGATACTCCATCGCGGAAAGAACTGAAGAAGCGATTTCATTTAGTTCGGTTTGTTCGAAATGATAATCTTTCACTCCTCTTTCAATTTTGGCAAGATCGAGAACATTATCTATTAAGCGACTTAGGCGCGCGGTTTCTCCTTGAATTATTTTCAAATATTCATTCTTTTTTTCATGAATAAGATTTGGAGAATCTTCTATTAATTCCGCAAACATTTTAATTGAAGTAAGCGGAGTCTTTAGATCGTGCGTTACCGAAGAAACAAAAAGTGATTTTAGTTCGTTTAACTCCACTAATTTTTGTTTTTCAATTGTATCTAAAATCGCTTTTTGCTGAAGCAGTATCCGTTCATACATGATGCTTGTTTCAGCGGCGATTTGATTGAGTAAATCAAAATCTTCAAAAGTAAATCTTTGCTCCGATTTTCTTTCACCGATTAGTAACATTGCATGAATCTGATCCGCAGAATTTTTTAGTGGCAGAAGTATTGCAAAACCAAGTCGCCTAAATAATTTCGGATCTCCCATAAAAGAATTTATTTCTCCTTCGAACATCTCTTGAAGCGCTACATGCTTCATTGTAAGACGTTCGACCTTATCTTTTTTAATCCAAAATTTTTGTTTGAGAAAAAGATTAGCTCCTCTTTGTATTAAAATTTGACAGACTCCGGTTTTTTCATCAACCGAAGCGAAAGAGATATTCTTTACGGGAATAAAATTAGCAATTCCGTCGATACATGCTTCAGCGAGGTGCAGTGAATCAGCACATTCTCTTAGTTCCTGTAAAACTTTTTTTACGGCAAAACGAAAATCATATTGTACGCGGAAAAAAGTTTTATCAACAAATAATTCAACTTTCCTTTTTAATGATTGAACAACCAAAGCGATAATTGCAACGGTTAACACTATCGGAAACGTACCGGTTTCTTTCGATGCAAAAAAGGAAAGGAGAAGCACAACCAACAAGTACGTAACTAAAATGCCAATCAATAAAATAGAATAAACGACGCTTCTGTTAATTACTCTGTCAATATCCCACAAATGATATTTCAGAATTGAAATAGAAAAAGTAACAGGGATAATCAAAATAATGATTAACAATAATTCTTCGGGAATTAATCCTTTGCCAAAAAAAGCAAGTGGCAATACCCACAATAACGCAAAGGTTAAAGGACCAATTGTTAATCCATATAACAGCCATTTTAATTTCTTTTTATCAGAAATAGTTTTTGCATTGCGGTATGAAACAGCAAAATTTAATACTCCGAGAAACAAACAAATGAGTACGAAAATTCTACTCGCATTAAAAGCAAGAACATAGCTGTGGAGTGATTCCATTGTCGGTTGAACGATACTTTTCCAAAAATAATAGAGAGTTGCTACCGAGAGGAGA
>JALNWB010000253.1 GCA_023231105.1 Ignavibacteriaceae bacterium
CTGCTTCCCTCAATTTTTATAAAGAAATATCAGCAGTAAATATGAACACCGTATTAATCATCGATGATGAAAAACAAATTTGTGAAAGTATTCAACTCATTCTCGACTTTGAAGGCTACCACACAGACTTTGCAACTTCCGGAACTGAGGGCTTGCAGAAAATATCTTCAGAACAATTTGATGTTGTTCTGCTTGATATTCAGATGCCCGACCTCAACGGATTTGAAGTACTTACAAAAGCAAAACAAGATTTTCCTTTCTTAAATGTGATTATTATTTCCGCTTTTGGAAATATTCAAAACGCAATTCAAGCAACAAAACTCGGCGCGTTTGATTTTCTTGAAAAACCTATCGACCGTGACAAGCTCTTAATAACCGTGCGCAATGCGGTTGAGCAGGCTCATCTCAAAAAAGAAAATGACGAGATGAAAAAAACTTTTCTCGAACCGGGAGAAATTATCGGAAACTCTCGTACATTAAAAAATGTTCTGTCGCTCATTGAAAAAGTTTCGCAAACGGACGTCCGCGTTTTAATAACGGGTGAAAACGGAACGGGAAAAGAATTGGTTGCACGCGCTATTCACAAAAAAAGTTTACGCAAAGAGAAACCTTTTATCGAAGTGAACTGCGCTGCCATTCCAAACGAACTTATTGAATCCGAATTATTCGGACACGAGAAAGGCTCTTTCACCGGCGCAATGCAGCAGCGAATTGGCAAGTTCGAACTTGCAAATAAAGGAACTATCTTTTTAGACGAGATCGGCGATATGAGTCTGCAGGCGCAGGCAAAAGTGTTGCGTGCAATTGAAGATGGAAAGATTCAGCGCGTTGGTGGAGCTAAATCAATTGAAGTTGATGTGCGAATTATTTCTGCAACAAATAAAAATTTGGCGGAAGAAATTGAAAAGGGAAATTTCCGCGAAGATTTGCTTCATCGTTTGAATGTTATTCCTATTATCGT
The DNA here is from genome assembly GCA_023231105.1 of Ignavibacteriaceae bacterium. Taxonomy (GTDB): domain Bacteria; phylum Bacteroidota; class Ignavibacteria; order Ignavibacteriales; family Ignavibacteriaceae; genus UBA1563. Next base: position 962 of record JALNWB010000253.1, read on the forward strand.
CCCGCCACTTCGCGAAAGACTGGAAGATATTCCGATGCTTGTAAAACACTTTGCTCAGGATATTTCTCAGAAACACAAAAAAGTAATCCCTTCGTTCTCAGACGATGCGCTTGCCGTTCTGCAGAACTTACGATGGGCGGGAAACATCAGAGAACTGCGCAATATCGTTGAGCGAATCATTATTATCATCGATAAAAAAGAAATCTCGAAAAAAGATATTGAGTTTCTTGTTCCGTACGAAAAACAAGACATTGGAGAAATGGTTGATCTTTCAAATTCATTTCAAGATTTCAAAGGAAAAGCCGAGCGGGCTTTTATTATGAAACAGCTTGAGGCTAATCATTGGAATATTAGTAAGACCGCCGATTCGTTAAACATTCAGCGCAGTCACCTTTACAATAAAATGAAGAAATATACTATTGAGAAAGGAAAGGAATAATGGGAGAAACAATTTTTTCAAAAATTATTAGAAAAGAAATCCCGGCAGCTATCGTTTACGAAAATGAAACCGTACTTGCATTTCGCGATATTAATCCTGCAGCGCCAACACATATTCTTATCATTCCAAAGATTGAAATCCCTAAAGTGACTGATATAAATGGAAAAGAACATGGTACACTTTTGGGAGAAATGATTGATGCTGCGAATGTAATAGCAAAACAAGAAGGAATTGCTGAAAAAGGTTTCCGTTTAGTGTTTAATTCCGGAAATGACGGCGGACAGGAAGTCTATCATTTGCATATGCACTTGCTCGGTGGAAGAAAAATGAATTGGCCTCCGGGATGATAGGATAACAGAACACAAGTTGGGGGTCATATCCAGTTAATTTTTATTTCTTTCTCAACAGATTTAAACTCTTTATCTCCGGTTACCAATAATGCCTTTTTCGTCTTTGCCAAAGCAGCGGCAAAAGCATCTGCATAAGACATTTTATGAAAAGCTTTAAAGCGCGCCGCCGCAAGTGTTAATTCTTTATTTGCTTCAACAATTTGTATGGGATATCTCTGAATAATACTCTTATACAATTCTGCCCTCTCTTCTCCGCCTTCACGTAAAGCGATATAATACATCTCACCCCAATTAATAACACAAAGAAATAATTCAGCCTCGTGATGCAAAGCTAATTCAATAATATCTGCTACTTTGGAAGCTCCCTCCTCATCTTCAAAATAAGCTATAAGAGAGAATGTATCCAGTACATAGCTCTTCATAATTCACGCTCCTTTTTCTTTTCTTCCATTAAGGCTTTAAGGAGTTTTCCCTTCGTACCTAATATTCCAATATTATTTCGTATTGTTTCAGAAGTTATTGGTTCAATTTCTATTCTATCATCTTTTTCCCAAAAATAAACCATGGTGCCGGTTTTGATTTTATACTTTCTTCTCAGTTTAGCGGGAATTACAATCTGCCCTTTTGATGTTACAAATCCATGTTCCATTTCTTATTTCCTAATTTTTGAATACTTACAACGCAAAGTTAGAATAATAATAAATGTAAGTCAAGATAAATATGTGGGATATTATTTTAGTTTGTTACTTTTTGGTATGCTGCCTACTAGAAATTCATCTTCTTCAAATTACCTTCCTTTATTTGCAGAAGTTTATTCTTTCTCATCTTTAAATTCTCCACTATATCTTTTGAGTAGAAATGCTTACGAGTTGGATTATGAAATTTGATCCTGGGGAATATAATTCAGCCGGGGTGAATGTTTGTTTGGTGTAAAAGGTTAGCGAGCATGTCGAAAGAGAGATAACCGTCTGTAACGGTTCACTGCTTAATCGAAACGATTTTAATTCAGAAGTAGTATTTGCAGATACTGAATATGATTTTTATCTATACTGGAACTACTATACTTTTTAACTCAAAAACTCCAAAAGAGTGAAGAGTGTATTTTTCAATTCTTTACGGGGAACAACTTTATCAATAAATCCATGCTCTTGCAAAAATTCCGCAGTTTGAAAACCTTTAGGCAAGTCTTTGCCGATGGTTTGTTTAATAACACGCGGTCCGGCAAAACCGATTAAAGCTTTCGGTTCGGCAATATTTAAATCACCCAGCATAGCGTAGCTTGCAGTAATACCACCGGTTGTGGGATCAGTTAAAATAGAAATATATGGAACTCCGATATCTGCAAGTTTGGCTAACCTTGCACTTGTTTTCGCCATTTGCATTAAACTCAAGACACCTTCCATCATTCTTGCGCCTCCGCTGGATGAAATAAGCACAAGAGGAATTCTCGATTTAATCGATTTATCAATGAGCCTTGCAATTTTTTCTCCAACGACCGAGCCCATACTTCCACCGATAAATTTAAAATCCATACAGCCGAAAGCTATTTCTTTTCCGTTAATAGTTCCCGTTCCGGTTCTTATTGCATCGTAAAGTTCGGTTTTTTTTATGGCATCATTAACGCGCAAAGAATATTTTTTTGTATCAGAAAATTCTAAAGGATCGGCAGATCGCATCTTTTTGTTCATCTCTTTGAACGATCCATCATCAAGTAAAATTTTTATATACTCTTCGCTTCCGATACGGAAATGGTACGAACACTTAAAGCAAGTCCACAGATTATTTTCAAGCTGTTTTTTGTGGATAATCTCATCGCACTCAGGGCATTTCATCCACATCCCATCAGGGAGATCAATCTTTTGAGTATCATCGGAAAAATTTTTCTTTGAGCGTTTAAACCATGACATAATTTTAATCTTTCACTTTTCGATGAATGCAACAATTGTCAGTGTTTTTTGCGGTTCTAATTTATCATTCGATGTTAAGGTTATGGTTCTAGTTACAACTCCTTCGCGTTTTGAAGAATCAAATTCAACTTTAAGCGTTCCTTCTTCTTTCGGTTTTAGAGATTTACCGCTAATTACCGCCGCCGTGCATCCACACGAAGTTTTCACATTACTAACTTCCAACAATTCCGAACCGACATTTTTAAATTTAAATGTGTATTCAACTACACTTCCTTCCTTAATCTTTCCAAAATCATGCACGGTATTTTCAAATTGTATTTTCGGTCCGGCAATTTTGGATGGTTCTGTGCTTTTATCCTTCGATAAAACTTGCCCTGTTAAGTCTATTTTCAAACTTGGATTAGAGGCGTCATTTGAGGCAAGTGCAATAGTTTTATGCTGCTGCCCGGATTTCCCTTGAGAATTAAATTCAACATTGATTTGGGTTTCTTTACCGGGTTGGATTTCATCATTTTGCATTGCTGCCGCAGTGCAACCGCAACTTGTCATAATATTAGTAATATGAAGGACTTGATCGCCAA
>JALNWB010000254.1 GCA_023231105.1 Ignavibacteriaceae bacterium
TCTACCTGCACAAGAAAAAGTTTCTGCAAAAGAACAACAAACATTAACGCTTCCGAAAGGTGTTTCAATTTATCAACTTGATAATGGAATGCAAGTGCTGTTAATTGAAAATCCGGCGCTGCCGATGGTTGGCGCTAACGTGATAATTAAAGTAGGCTCCGCGTACGAATCATTTTCTACAAGCGGAATGAGCCATATGCTCGAACATCTTCTCTTCAACGGAACAACGACCAGAAAACAAAAACAATTGTACGACGATGTTGATATGATCGGCGGATACAACAATGCAAGCACTACGGAATTTTATACCAATTTTATGATGGTAACACCAACAGACAATATTAAAAAAGGAATGGAAATTCAGGCGGACATGCTTTTCAATTCTACTCTTCCAAACGAGAAATTTGAAAAAGAAAAAGGGATTGTGCTCGAAGAAATTTCTAAAAGTCTTGTAAATCCCGGTGAACAATCGGAACGAAATACTCTTTCGATTCTTTACTCGGGACACGCACTTTCACTTCCTACACTCGGAACATATTCCACAATTCAATCTATGAAACGCGATGACGTTAATTCATTCTACAAAAATTATTATGTGCCGAACAATATGATATTAAGCGTCATCGGAAATTTTCAAACTAAATCGATGCTTGCACTAATTAAAGAAATTTACGGGAAAGCAAATTCGGGACAAGTTAATTTCGATGCGAATCCACAATGGGCAACCGGATTTCAAACTCCTCAAACCGCAGATGAATCGGGAAAAACTTTTTACCGTTTTTATGACGGTGAACAAAAATTTGTTCAGGTATTCTTTCAAATACCGCAAAAAGGTTCCGGAGAATATTTTAGTTTGATGGGAATTGTGCTCGAGAAAAACAAAGACGATATTCAATCTGCAATGAAAACGGAATTCGGGCAGAATATTAAATCGGTAAAATTCTCAACTCGGCTTTCACCGCTTAAAAACTATCTTGAAGCGACAATAATGCTTGATAAAGATGTTGATCTGAGTGCAGTTGTAAAATCTCTTTCCGCAAAAGTTGCAGCGATAAATTTTTCACTTCCAAGTTTAACTGTTGAATCGGAAGCGACAAAAGCGCGTACTGATTTTGTGAGAAATATTGAGAAACCCCACATGTTCGGGATTTATAATTCCAGCGCAATAGTTCTTGATGGAATTGAATCAGTACTCGCTTCATTTAGCGGAAACGAATATTTTAAAGCCGCAAAGGAATTAGAGCCGCTGAAAATAACATCTCAGCCAATCGTTCTTGTTCAAGTTCCATCAACTAAAGATGCTAAAGAAAATTCCGGAGTAGTAAACAATGTAAAACAATTTAAAGATGATGCGACCGGAAAAAATTTGATCGTTGTACAAAATGAAGTAAGTAATCTTCTTGCAATTCATTATTTAGTAAAACACAAAGCCGTGTTTGAATCGAAATACGGAAAAGATGCTGCAAAAATTTTGCACGATTGCCTTGGAGAACGCTTGAAATCGCCGGACAATCAAAAGCTCAGCAGTCAATTTGGATTTACGTTTACGGTAAACGATAATCCAATGATTCCGATGGACGATATTTATCTTCATCCCGATTTTGGTTACATAAGAGTTGAAGGACTTGCAGACGATCTTCCCGGTGCGATCAGCTTTATGAATAATGTATTGAAAGATTTTACTCCCACCGATGCGGAGTTTAAAAAATCTGTAGAGAAATTTAAAAGTATGGAAATGATGAAAATGGGCGGCGATAAACCAAAAAAAGTTTTTGATGCCGAATATAAAAAATTGGTGTTTGAACCGAATCAGTACACACAAAATCAACCGGCGCTTACATACGAAAGTCTGTTAGCTTTTACAAAAGAATATTATCAACCGTCGAACATGATCATTTCTGTTGTCTCTCCCGGCAGTCCTGAAACGATCAACACACTTTTTAACACGATGAATTTCGCAGCGATTAAGGATGAACCGGCAGCGGTTACTTCTACATTTCTAAAACAAACAAAACCGGAAACTATTGATAAACCGGGTGGTGGTGAGCGTTCTTATTTATTTTACGGATTTGAAAGTGAAATCGATCCGAAAGATGCACCCGCTATTCAAGCGCTCTCACTCGTTATTTCAGACAATATCGTTTTTGATATCCGTGAGAAACAGGGAATGGCTTACGGCATGAGCGCGGGAATTGAAGTAGTTAAAAACACTGCACTTTTTTATATCAGCCAGGGAACGCGTCCCCAGAACGTTGCAAAACTTTTACCGCAATATCCGGGATTCTTCGGAAAAAAAGCTGCTGATACGCTTACACAAAATATCGTTGAGAAATCAATTAACATGTACCTGGGCAGAATGATGTTCAGAAGACTTTCGAGCATTAACCAAGCGTTCTATCTCGGAAGCTCTTCATACTTCTATAATGATTTTAACCACGATAAAGATTTTCTGGAAGCTCTCAAGAAAGTTAAGCTTGAAGATGTTAAAGCGGCTGCAAAAAAATATATGCTCGTCAAAAATCCGATGACGTTGATCGTAAGATAAATAGTTGAAAGATTTGAGATCAAAAGAAAAAGTATAAAGCAGAATTGAATTTTAATTGGAGAAAATAATGTTTAAAAGAATTGTTTTTTTGTTCACCATAGCTTTGTTATCCACCGCATTGTTTGCCGGTTCAACGGTGCACCATAAATTATCGGTAAAAGTCGATCCCGCAAAACATTTTGTAGATGCCGTCGATCAAATCACCATCCCGGCAGATCAAGTTAAACAGAACATGACCTTTATTCTCAACGGGGATTTGACAGTTACCTCTGAAACTCCAGGTGTAACTATTAAATTAGAAAAAAGCGGAGTGAAGTCTGATGATTTAGGAATGGATCGTGAAGACCTCGACCTTGCGTCTGAATTTAAACAAAATAAATATTCCATCACTTTTGCCAACGAAATAAAAGGCGATGTAACAATCACGTTGAAATTCAGCGGAGTGATAAACTATCCAATAAAACAAATTGGTGAAGAATATGCGAGAGGCTTCAGCCAAACTCCCGGTATCATTGATGAAAAAGGCGCTTACCTTGGCGGCTCAACGTATTGGATTCCCTGGTTCAATGAAAATTGGATCAGCTTTGAATTGACGACAACCATGCCGAAAGGCTGGAGCGTTGTTAGTCAAGGGAAAAGAACGTTTAACGAATTGAAGAACGATGAGCAGACAAGCACCTGGAATTCTCCCGATCCGATGGAAGAAATTTATTTGATCGCTGCAAAATTTAATGAGTACGCTAAATCTGCCGGAGCGGTTGATGTAATGGCTTTTCTCCGCACGCCGGATGAAACGCTTGCAAACAAATATTTGGAAACTACCGCGCAGTATTTGGAGATGTACCGCAAGCTCATCGGAACATATCCTTTCACAAAATTTGCGCTCGTAGAAAATTTTTGGGAAACCGGATATGGAATGCCCTCTTTCACTCTTCTCGGCGAACAAATAATTAGATTCCCTTTCATCCTTCACTCATCTTATCCGCACGAACTTCTCCACAATTATTGGGGCAACAGTGTTTATATCGATTTTAAAAAAGGAAATTGGTGTGAAGGATTGACCGCTTACATGGCGGATCATCTTATTGCCGAGCAACGGGGACAAGCGGATGAATATAGAAGAACCACTTTGCAGAAATACACCGACTATGTAAATTCTTCAAACGATTTTTCTCTCGATAAATTTATTTCGCGAACGAATCCTTCTTCGGAAGCGATTGGTTACGGTAAGAGTTCAATGTTCTGGAATATGCTTCGCGAATTGGTCGGCGATGAATTGTTTGAAAAAGGATTTCAGAAATTTTACAGAGACAATAAATTTAAAGCCGCTTCATTTGATGACATTCGCGCTTCGTTTGAAAGTGTTTCGGGGAAAGATTTGAAAGCGTTTTTTAGCGAATGGATAAATAGAAAAGGCGCGCCCGAATTAAGTGTTTCCAATGTGAAATGTAAAAAGGTGAAGAATGAATACCGGCTTCAATTCACACTGAAACAGTTGCAGAAAGAAGATGTCTTTGCTCTTGACGTTCCGGTAGCGATTTCATTTTCTAAAAATGTAGTTGTAAATAAAGTTGCGATGACTGAGAAGTCACAAAATTATGAATTCACCTTCGCGGAAAATCCCCGTTTGGTGCAGATCGATCCGCAA
>JALNWB010000255.1 GCA_023231105.1 Ignavibacteriaceae bacterium
TCGTTAATCAGCGTCCGCTTGATTAACGGATTAGGTTTTATTAATATGTTCCATAGTTATTATTACATTCCCTTTTTTATGACCTTTATCGACATATCTGTGAGCCTCTATTATTTGTTCAAAAGGATAGCGTTTGTCTATTACTGATTTTAGCTTTCCTGCCTCGCAGAGTTCTTTGAGAAAGATCAGGTCTTCAACCTTTAATTTGATGTTGCCTGACAAAGCAAGAGCACTTATATAGATTCCTGACTTGGTCAAAGATTTTTTCCGTTTTGAAGATGCAATCTTGCCTACTGCATCAAAAATAACGTCATACGCATTGCCGTATTGTGTAAAATCTTCATGTGTGTAATCAATAATTTTATCGGCTCCCAGAGATTTCACCATCTCCAAATTCGCAGTGCTGCACACTCCCGTAACTTCCGCTCCAAAGTGCTTGGCAATCTGTATTGCATAAGTCCCAACACTCCCGGAAGCGCCATAGATCAATACCTTTTGACCTTTCTGAATATTTGCTTTTCTAAGATTGATCAAAGCGGTTAATCCACCATTAGATACCGGTGCAGCTTGCTCGTAGGACATATTTGCAGGTTTTATTGCAAGAATCCCATTTTCGGGAATACAGCAATACTCGGCGTAAGCGCCAAATCTAAATTCAGTGGATGCAAAAACGGGATCGCCAATCTTAAACAGCGTAACATCTTTGCCGACTGCTTCAATATCTCCAGCTAATTCCATTCCAAGTATTTTTTTTCTTGGTCCATTGAAACCAACTATGATTCGCATCATGAGCTTGAAAAAGAAATCTTGTAATGGTCCTAAACCAGGTTCTAAACGCCGAACCTTAGTATCCCCAATGTGTACTGTTGTTGCGCGAACTTTTATCAGTATTTCATTATCTTTAGGAAACGGTTTTTCCACTTCTGTAATCTGAAGGACTTCAGGTGGTCCGTATTTGGTGCATATAACTGCTTTCATTTGGGTATCCTTATTAATAAAAATTTGTTGCTTGGTACGTTCTCTATATCTTCTTTGCAACAATGAAATATTGTTGTCCTATTTGATGCAAACACTCAGTTTCAACAATTTCAAAATTTCCATCAGTCATCAAACTTTTCAATTCCTGTATCTTGAAGAATTTTAGATATGGAATTCGAATTATTTTCCCGAACAGGAAATAAAAAATCCGTTGTACAAATGACTCTCCCTTGCATGGAGTGGCAGAGATAAATAATCCGCTAGGTTTTAATAATTCATTTATCCTTTGCATGACCTTTGGTGTATCTTCCACTAAATGAAGTAGATGGAAGCTAAAGATTACATCAAATGATCCTTTTTTTAATTTTTCATCAAATATTGTTGTTTGCGCGAAATCTATGTTCTTAACTTTATGTACTACAGTTTTTCTTTTCGCAGCTTCAATCATTTTGGATGAGATATCAATACCTTTGACTTCTTTCACACAGCTCGCAATTTCAATGGCTGCTGTTCCAGTCCCACATCCATAATCCAAAACAATATCACTAGTTTTAAGTCGGTTTCTGGTTTTTTCAATAATCTTAATATTAGTCGGTTCATTTTTTCTTTCTTCCCGATCAAAATAATTCGCCATCCTATCCCAAAACTTTTCTGCCTTATTATGAGCATTCATATTTTTCCCTTGATTAGTCAAATTTAAGGAACTGAGAACTTCTTTTTTATTTGGTTTGCTATTTATTGCATAAAAGAAACTGTTATAAATTTTGTTTCGCTGTTTCATTTACCATTTTATCTTTATATCGCTTTCTTGCTCTAAGTCTTATCAGAAGTATTACCAACAAAATTATAACAATACCTATTTTAATTATTAACCAGTTTTCATTCATGCTTTCAGTTTTATTACTACTGGTCCCTCCAATTATATCAGTGACTATACCATCTTTCAAGTTATATACGGTAAAACCAAGCACTAACGCAAAAACTACAGTAGAAATAACATACTGTTTAATAAGATTATTTTTCTTCTTGATTATTTTGGATTCGTCAACCTCAACAATCGCTTTCATCCTTTTGTTGAATGTTATCTTGCATCGCGCAATGTATAAAATGACCTCCGCTATCCATATTCCTGCCAGACAAGAAATAACAATGGTTTCTATATCTTCAGTAATCAGAGTTGCAATGACTGCTATCAGAGCGGCAAAAATGGCTGCCACCAAGATTGCAAGAACAATATATATTACTCTTATAACTACAAGATTTTTCAATAAACGTTTATTCATTTTTCATTCCTTCTTCGTTCTTATATAAAACTGATTGAAATTGAGTTAGTTGAATAAAAGGGTTGAATCTTTTTAACTATTCGCCAAACAGCTAAAACCATTTCTTGCAATTTTTTTGATGGAATATTCTCATTATTCATAATATCAATTAAAAATATACACGGTACATTAAGTTAGGAAGAAGGGGCATTTGAGTAACATATCCGATTTTGTTAGGTTTATTTACATCGTAATATTCGTACAATCTACCTTGGCGATTAGTAATATTTGGTATATCGAGAAATATTTCGTGTGTAACATTTTGTGAGTTAAATTTATAGCTTACAGATAAATTTAACTGGAAGATATTATCAAGCTTAGTATCATAAGCTTTACTATAGTCCCAAAAACGATTGTTTACGGGATCAACCGCTAAATTACCGGACGCATCGCGTAACAATGGAATGTACCTTTGACCACCACTGAATAATATTTTTGCATTTAAAGTCAGTGTTTGGTTTTGCTTTTCGCCAAACACAAATTCTTTTCCACACAAAACATTAAATATGAAATTACTATTGAATTTTGTGTTTCGCTCAACGCCTTCCAACGATTTGTATTTTGAATCAAACAACGAACCGTTAATCAAGAAATAATAATGATCGTCGAAAAATCGTTCTACGGTTGCTTCAATACCATAGTTTTTCCCGGTGCCTCTGTTCACTAAAGCAACATATTGATAATCAGCGCCTTCGTTAATGGTTGCGTAAGAACTCGTATTGTTATTTTCTACAGGCAAATTGTAAAGACGCTGGTAGTAAACTTCTACTTTTGCTTTCAAATTTTCCGTAATGCTTTTATCGTAACCCAGCACATAATGGTCTGCTTTTAGTAAATCAATGTTTTTGTTGGGTTCGATTATGCTGCAGTCTTGTTGTTGAATCCTTGTAAAATAATTGTGAATGTTTTCCATGGTGCTGTGTTTGCCATATCCGGCGTGCACTGAACTTGTATTATCAAGCTTCCAGTTTACTGCAATTCTTGGTTCGAACGTACTTTTATTGTTTCGTAAAACGTTCGTATTGTGAATTCCGGTAACCAGAGTCAGCGCATCATTGAAACTGTGTTTCCAAGTTATATGATTTTGTAGAGTAGTGATGTTCCCTTTGTAATCTACTAAGGTAAACCGTGTTGTAGTTGAACCATTCTTAAGTTGACTTTGATTATTATTTTCATCAATAAGAGAATATTCTGTGCCAATATGAATTATGTTTTCAGCATTAATTTTGTTGCTATACGATAGAGAAGCTTTATAAGTTGAAGATTTTATCTTGCTGTTATAGTTTAATTTTCTATCAACGGTATCCATCCCAATTATTGTTGACTCATAAATACCATCATTCAAACCTGTTCCTGAATAGGTAAGGGAGGTCTTAGTATAGCTATTGTTGTTAATAGTGAAGGTATGGTTCATTCCCAAATTTGCTTTATAATTCTTTTTGTCAAAATCTTGTGTAATGTCCGGCATCATTCCGTTGGTGCCGGGAGTTATCCATATATTAGGTTTTACTTTTTTAACCAATAAATCATCTATACCTCCTACTCCGAAGAAAGAAAATGTTCCGGTTGTTTCAGTGGGCAGCACAATCTTAAAATTCGCATCTTGAAAAGTAGTAGAAACTCCCTCTATATCACCAACTAAACCAAGTTTTTGAATCAAGCCGATATTAGAAAATCTATAATTTACAAGATATGAACCGGCGTAGTCTTTTTTAATCGGACCCTCTACTGTAAAGTCGGTGCCCAGTAAACCAACGCCTGCCATCGTTTCAAATTTTTCATTATTCCCTGCTCGAAGTGTTAGATTGTAAACTCCCGACAACACACCACCATATTCAGGCGAAAATGCCCCGGTATAAAAATCGGAGGCA
>JALNWB010000256.1 GCA_023231105.1 Ignavibacteriaceae bacterium
AATTGAGGATGTTTTGTACTTGAACATGTTTCTAAAGAATATTTTCAAATAATTATTTAGCATATAACATTTCCACTTTTAAATATTTAAGAATTTATTTTTTCTTCATCACTGTTTCAGACATGAAATTTGTTGTTAAAATTTTCCGTAACAATATGTCCATCAAACAGATGAACGACTCTGCTACCGTATTCAGCGTAAGCCGGTGAGTGAGTTACCATTATTACCGTTGTTCCGGCTTCATTCAAATCGCTTAACATTTTCATAACTTCATCGCCGTTTTTGGAATCTAAATTTCCGGTCGGTTCATCTGCCAGGATCAGTTTTGGATTGCTTACTATTGCTCTTGCAACCGCTACTCTTTGTTGTTGTCCGCCGGATAAGTGTTGGGGAAAATGATTTCTTCTGTGCATTATTTCCATTCGCTCTAATACTGCGTTAACCTTTTTCTTTCTTTCCGTTGCAGAAACTTTCAAATACAAAAGCGGCAGTTCAACATTTTCAAAAACTGTTAGTTCATCAATTAGATTAAAACTTTGAAAAACGAAACCGATATTTTCTTTTCTAAAATGAGCGCGCTGTCTTTCAGAAAATTTTGCTACTTCCGTTCCCAGAAAATGATATTCGCCTCCGCTCGGGTTATCGAGTAGTCCAAGAATGTTCATCAAAGTAGATTTACCGCATCCTGAAGGACCCATTATTGAGACGAATTCTTTTTCTTTTATTTCAAGACTCACATTGTCCAAAGCTGTTGTTTCAACTTCTTCTGTTCTAAAGATTTTTTTTAGATCAACTGTACGTATCATTTTTATCTCCTGTATTTGTTTTTATTAATTTATTCATTTCTTAAAGATTCAACCGGGTTAGTAACAGCGACTTTGATTACTTTGATGCTCACCATAATCACAACTATCAGAAGTACCAATACAGTTGAGAAAATGAATACCCATATTTTAATATCAATCTGATAAACAAAATCATTCAGCCACTCTTTCATATAGTAATATGCAAAAGGGCTTGCAATAACTGAGGATATAATTACCATCAACCCAAACTGTTTGGTTAAAAGAAAAATAATATCGCTCACAGAAGCACCAAGAACTTTACGCACACCGATTTCCTTTGTGCGTTTTGCAATTGTAAGAGTTGTTAAACCAAGAATACCAAAGCTTGCAAGTAATACGGCTAATATGCTGACAAAACCAAGCAGTTCTCTGCTGTTGAATTCCTTGTCATACTCTTTTCGCCAAGATTCATCATAAAATGAGTAACTGAATAATGCATTTGGGAATAGTTCATGCCATTTATTTTCTAAAAATTTAAGAACCGCAGAAATATCTTTTTCATTAACAGTATAATACATAGTAGAAAAGCCCATGTGTGAATACTCTATCACTAACCCTGGTATTTTATGTTTTACATTTCCGTCAAGAAAATCATGTGCGACACCAATAATCGAGTAAGACTTATCAAAGAATTTAATTGTTTTTCCAATTGGGTTATTAATTTTATTTTCTTTTGCAAACGTCTCATTGATAATCACCGAATTAGTTGAATCACTTGGAAATTCACCGATGTTAAAACCTCTGCCTTCTTTAATTTTTATGCCGAACATTTCAAAATATTTTTCAGTCCGATCCGTTAATATGCCATCCCATTTCCTTCCTTCATATTCCATCTGTATTATGCCAATACCCCCCGGTTCACCCGCTGAATGTTTTATTAGTGGAAATGTTGAAGCTTCACTCATATATAAACCAGTGTTTTTCTTTCTCTCTTTCCAATCCGGGGAAAAAGAAATTAGTGCATTTGTGCTTACTTCAATGATTTTTTCATTATCCGGAACATGGTGTTGATTCATTATAAAACTAATCTGTTGAGACATAACTGTTGTGCAGATCAAAAAAAAGATTGAAAGAGAAAATTGAAGTACTATGAGAGATTTAGTAAATCCGGTATTACCACCGATTTTTATTTTACCGCTCAATATATTTACAGGTTCATATTTTGAGAACAAGAACGAAGCGAATAACCCGGCAATTATGCTGGTTAAGAAGAATATTCCTCCGATACCCAATAAGGTACCTAGACCCAAGTTAAAAGTAATCTGCCTATTGAGTAGCCCATTAAATTTAGGTAGCATAATACTTACGAACAGAACCGCAAGAGCTAAGGCAATTAAACAAAGAAAAATAATTTCTCCCCAGAATTGAAGTACGATCTGTTTTTTAAATGCGCCCAGAACTTTACGCAAACCAATTTCTTTAAACCGTGTTGCGGTTTGTGCCACAGAAATGTTTATAAAATTAATTGAAGCAATTAATAAAATGAAAGATGCGATTGCAGTATATAGTATTACTGTTCTGTAATCGTCGTAACCTTCAATTCCATAATCTGCTTGTGAGTAAAGATGAATTCGATTAAACGGTTGTAAAATGAAAGCTTCTTTTTCATTAAACCATTGGCTCAGGTTTTTATCCGAGTATTCTTTCAATTTTGTTTCGATAGATTGAAATAAAGAATTGGGATTTAGCTGAATGTAGGTTTCCGCAAAATTATTTCCCCAATGGTTCCCCATCTTTTTGAACGAATCGTTACTGGAAATTGAAATTATTGCTCTGTATCTAAGAGTTGAGTTCGAAGGTAAGTTCTTTACTATGCCGGTAATTTTAAAAGCATCCTTACCAATATTAATTACTTTGCCGTACGGGTCTTCTTCACCGAAATATTTTTTTGCAATTTCTTCGTTTATAACAATGCAATTTGGTTTAGACAACGCTGTTTTGGGATCACCCATAATGAAATCAAATGTGAACATTTCGAACACGCTGGGATCGGCAGATGTTATTTCATTCTCTTCAAACCTCTTCTCGCCATATTGAATTGAATTCCACGCCCTTCTTGAAGAAAATCTTACCGTGTTAATACATTCAGGAAAATTATTTTTTATTGTCGGTCCCAATGGGATAGGCGTTCCCTCGCTGTAGTGAATTCCGCTGGAATAACCTCTTTGCAGTACTTTATAAATATTATCGGCGTTCTTCTGAAATTTATCATATCTCAACTCCAACTGAACAAAAAGAAGTATCAGAATACAGCATGCCATACCAATGGCTAAACCAATAATATTTATAGACGAAGAAGTCTTCTGTTTCAAAATATTTCTAAGTGCTATTTTTAGATAACTTTTGAACATATTAAAATCCTGTTATTTAAAAATTAATTTTTCTATATCGCCGTAATTATCATAAGAGGAAGTAACTACCTTCTGACCGGGTTTTAATCCTTCAAGTATTTCATAATAAAGGGGATTTTGTCTGCCGATTTTAATCGGGCATCTCACTGCAAAAGATTCTGTTTTATCTACAACAAAGATCCATTGCCCGCCGGTTGTTGAATAAAATCCGCCGCTTTCAACAAGAACCGCGTCTGAAAGTCCGCCGAGTTGAAGTTTTATATGAACCGTTTGACCTCTTCTGATATCTTTTGGTTTTTCAGAAGTAAAAAGCATATCAACATAAAATCTTCCATTTGTAACCTGCGGGTAAACGGTTTTTATTTTCAAAGTATAACTCTTCCCATCCAGTTCATACTCGCCGGTTTGTCCTTCCATAACTCTGGAGATATAATGCTCATCAATTTCCGCTCTCACTTTTACCGAATCTACGTTGTCTATTTGTCCGATACGAAAACCCGAATTAACGGATTGCCCGATTTCAGCATTAAGGGAAGTCAGTTGTCCCTTGATTGGCGCTTTAACTGTAAGGTTGGCAAGCTGGTCTTTCACAAGATTCAAATAATTTTTAGACATTTCAACGTTGGATTCACTTTGCTGAACAAGCTGTGTGAAGGTGAGTGAATCCCGTTTTAATACTTCCAGAACAAGTTCTTTACTTTTAAGAAGTGTTTCATATTTTTCTTTTCCATCTTCATATTCGTTTTTTGAAATCATTCCTTTTTCAAACAGTACTTTATTGTTTTTGTAAGTTCTTTCCTGGTTGAATAAGTTAAGATTTAGATTTAGAAGTTGATCCTGTTTGTTAAGTAAATTTTGTTCAAAAGTAAGGCGTGTTTGGCGGGACATGCTCTCCGCCTGAAGAAAACTTGATTGTGTGCTCATCACTTGTAAAGAG
>JALNWB010000257.1 GCA_023231105.1 Ignavibacteriaceae bacterium
TAAATGCTGCGCTGCGACAATTTGGAATTATTCGCGTTGAAACTATTTCCGAAATGTTTAATACTGTAAAAGGATTTCTTCACTTCCCTATTCCCAAAGGTAGGCGAATAGCTATTGTAACAAATGCTGGTGGTCCCGCAATTCTCGCGGTTGACGCTCTTGAAAAATCGGGATTGGAACTTGCCAAATTTTCTGAAACCACAATTCATAAGCTGTCAGAAATCGTTGTGAAGGAAGGTTCAAAATTAAATCCGATTGATCTCCTTCCCGGAGGCTCTGCGGAAATGTACAAAGCAGTAAATGAAATAGTTTTAAAGGATAAAAATGTTGATGCTGTAATTTCAATATTTGTTGAACCAATAATGGTTGAGCCGCTTGGAGTTGTTGAAGCTGTAAATTCAATCAGATCGGAAAAACCAATTTTACAAGTTGTGATGCCGCTGCCGGAATTTTGGGAAAATTACAAGTTGAATTCTGCACTTGCAAAACCGGTATTCAGAAATCCGGAAGAACCGGCAATTGTTCTCTCAAATTTACTTTTTCATTCAGTGGGCAAACAAAAATTATTTTCACGTAAAAATGAGTATCATTTACAATTAAAAAGTTTCAACTCAAAATCGATTAGCGGAACAAATTTTATCTCACAACCGGAAATTAATAAATTAGCGAAAAGTTATAAGCTACCGCTCGTTAAAGAGTTCCTGATTCCCAACGATGAAATAGAACTATTTGAAATTGAAAATTATCCAATCGTTTTGAAAGGAATAAACGAAAATACATCTCATAAATCTGATTTTGGAGCTGTAGAATTAGGCATAAGAACCAACAAAGAATTTAAAGCTGTAATAAAGAGAATCCGAATGAGAATGAAAACTTTCAATCTTGCGCCGGAATATTTTCTCATTCAACCACACATCTCGTCGCGATTTGAATTATTGGTTGGTGGATTTCGAGATACATCTTTTGGTCCGATGATCTCATTTGGTCTTGGCGGAAAGTATGTGAATTACTTCGAAGACTTTTCTTTAAGATCAGCTTTTATTACCGAGGATGAAATACAGGAAATGATCCATGAAACAAAAATTGGTAAAATCATTCAGGGTGTTCGCGGAGAAGTGGGAGTCGATTTAGATTTGCTGATCAAGCTAATTTCAAATGCAGCTAAAATGATTAGGGAAAATAAAAATCTATCGGAGTTTGATATAAATCCATTATTAGTAACTCAGAAAAACGAATTCGTCATCGTAGATTTTCGGGTAAAATTGTTCTAATTACTTGAAAAAATTAAAAGGTGCTATACGATCCAATCTAATCTTGACCGGGTGGAAAAAATTTCAGCAGGGTAAAGAAGTCGAGACTAATGGAATAGATGAAAGTAATTAAAATTCTCATGTTTGTGGCGTTTTTTTATTTCATCAACTTTCGTTCTTTTAACCAATCCGCCATGCGGTCAGCCCATGTTTCAACCGGACCTCTTCCCTTTTTCTTTAGGGCATAACCATGACCACCTTTTTCGTAAATATGCAGTTCCACCGGAACACTATTTTTCTTACAAGCTAAAAAATAGAGAATACTGTTCTCCGCCGGGACTCCATCATCAGTTGTACTTATTAAAAATGTTGGTGGTGTTTCTTTAGTAACGTGGTTTTCGTTTGAATAAAGTTCAATCTTTTCTAATGAAGGATTTTCGCCAAGCAAATTTTTTCTTGTGCCGGAGTGGGTGATCGAATCGCTAAATGTAATAACCGGATAGATGAGAAGTGAAAAATCGGGACGGACACTGATTGTTGAGTCTGTAATTTCACCTACTTGAGTCTGAAAATGTGTTGATAAAGTGGAAGTCAAATGTCCACCGGCAGAAAAGCCCATTATGCCTATTTTATTTTGTGATACTCCATATTTTTCAGCATTACCACGCACGATCCGAATAGCTTGCTGTGCATCTTGCAATGGTCTGATTTCACTATTTTCGAATAAATTTTGCTGCGGTAAGCGGTATTTCAAAATGAAAGCTGTAACACCGCGTTCATTAAACCATTTTGCAATGTCGTATCCTTCATGGTCAATTGCCAAAATACTGTAGCCGCCCCCGGGACATATAATCACTGCTGCATCTGATGTTTTTTCTTTTGGTTTATATAAATATAGTGCGGGTTGGGTGATATCTTTAACGCGAGTGATGCCGTCTGTAGTTTTGGAATCTTCTTGAATTTCTTCCCCGTTCAATCCGGGAACTCCATTTGGATAGAGAAGAATAATTTCGTCCTGTGCAAAAAGTTTTACAGAAATTAAAAACAAGACGGCAAAGAGAAGAAAATTTTTCAAGTTCATTCCAAATTATTTCATGAAAATATTTTTACTACATGAAACACTGTTTCTTCATAGTAACCAATTGTTTTAAAAAGTGAACAGAACTAATCACTTCTTTACTCCACTGGAAGTTCAAAGCCGAAGGTTGAACCGAAACCCAATTTACTTTCTACCCAGACTTTACCGCCATGCTCTTCTATTATCTTTTTTACAATCCACAACCCTAAGCCGGAGCTTTGTTCAAGTCCGGTTGGTTTTGCACTGAGCGTCGCTCCTTTTTGAAACGACCTTCTCAAATCTTCTTCACTTAATCCGACCCCGGTATCTCTGACTGCAATAACAACCGTTTTCTTTTTTTCGTCTTTCAGATAACTTGATATTTCCACTATTGTATCTTGAGGCGCAAACTTTATTGCGTTGTTTAGCAAATTGTCTAACGCTTCTTCAATCTTTTCAGCATCAATATTAAGTTCGGGTAGTTGAGAGGAAATTTTTTTGACGAGTTTAACTTTCTTGGTTTTTGAATAGGAAGAATTTTGATTCAAAACGGTTTCAATAACGTTATTGATATTATGTTTCTTAAAATTAAGAGTTGGTTCAGGCATTGCTTTGGCAAGTATCGAGCACATATCCTGCGACATCTTCACAATATCTTCCGAGGTAGAAACAAGTGAAAGCATAATTTCCTGCTGCTCAATGGCATTAAGGTCAAAAGAGTTGAGCAGATCGATATATCCTCTAATTGCAGAAGCCGGATTTTTTATATCATGAATTGCCATCGCAAACATTTCTTCTTTTTGCGAATGAAGCAATTCAAGTTTGTACTTGCTTTGCTCAAGCTTTTCTTTTTGTTCGATCAAGTGAAGATTAGCACGCTCCAAATCTTGAACGTTAGTATTAACCTCGTGTAATTGATCGCGAAGGAGTTCATTGGTTTGCTGATGGATTTGAAGATCATCTTTTAAAGCAGTTACTTTTCTTTTAAGCGCAATAACCTCTTGCTGAAGTTCATCGTCTCCGGAATTTGTTTTTACGCTTACAGTTGGTGGATTTGGCGCGGCAATACTTTTCTTTTTTCTTGAGATTAAAAACATAATGGCGATAAATTGTACAAGGATCAATCCGCCAAGGATGTAATCAGAAGAATGGATCGTTGATATATTGGAATTACTGCTTTCCGTCTTTTTTGTTTCGATAGGGTTTTCATCGATAACGGAAAAAGAAAGGAGCAAAGGAATTCCTTCAACACCCGAAGTGTTCATCGGTGTTATTTTTAATACGTGCGTTCCAACCACTAATTCATTCAGTAAAACATGATTCTCTTTCAGATTAGCTGAGAATAAATTTCCGTCTAAAAAAACTTTGTAAAATATTTGCCCGCGCATTTCACTTGATGGTTCAAAGTCAATAGTTAGTGGTGCATTTAAAGTGAGAGAAAGATTTTTCCATTCGGACCGGTCGACAACCGAGCTTCCAACTTTCACTTCGGTAATGGAAATGCTTACCGTATCCATTGATTGAGCAAGATGGACATCCGCTAAAAGAAGAAAAGTTAAAATTAGTTTACTGGATATTTTGTGATTCATATTTTGACTTTTAAATACTGAAATGAATTGATCAGGTTGAATAAAATGGATTGCAAAACTGAAGATACCGGAGCAATCGTTTATGAGTATTATTCACAAATAAAATAATACTTTATCCAAATCTAAAAAAATCACA
>JALNWB010000258.1 GCA_023231105.1 Ignavibacteriaceae bacterium
AATTTGATGGTAAGCGGAATTTTCAGAAATTTTAGTTCTACTCCGCCGCAATCATACAGCGATTTTCAAAAACAGTATTCAGGCAGAAAAATATTGTACTACAAAGAGGGAATCGGCGCCAATGTTGGCGTTGCAGAACTTGATGATTCGCTTCATACAAAAGTTCTAATAATTAACGGCAAACCGGATGCAAGCAGCACCGGCGATATGAACACACAAGTTTTGCTCGGACAAATCCCGATGATGCTTCATCCAAACGCAAAAAATATTTTTGTTGTCGGATTTGGAAGCGGCGTTACTATCGGCTCGGTTTTGTCGCATGAAATTAACAAAGTAACCTGTGCGGAAATTTCTCCCGAAGTAATTGAAGCGGGTTATTTGTTTAAACCGGAAAACGGAAATTGCCTTGCCGATAAACGGTTAAACGTTGTAGTTGAAGACGCGCTGACTTATTTGAAACTTGCGAAGAATAAATTTGATGTTATTATTTCCGAACCTTCCAATCCCTGGATCGCCGGAATAGGAAATCTCTTTTCAAAAGAATATTTCGAACGTTGTAAAACAAAACTTACCGGCAACGGTTTAATGGTGCAGTGGTTTCACACCTATGAACTGAGCGACGATATTATGAAACTCATTCTCCATACTTTTCAAGTTGTTTTCCCTTATGCGCAGCTTTGGAATTCTCAGCAAGGCGACATAATTATGGTTGGTTCAAAAAAGCCGATTAACCTGAATGCGGAACAACTTGAACAAAAATTTCAACTTGAAAAAGTAAAAAAAGATTTCCGCAAAATTAAAATTGAGAATGTTCTAACCTTTCTTTCATGCGAAGCTTTTTCCGATGAAGGCTTTTACAGCATTTCAGGAAACCCAACCGTTAATTCCGAACTCCATCCCCGCCTTGAATTTGAAGCGCCGAAAGCATTTTATCTCAATCAAATTTCAACTTTAACATACCGGAATGACGAACGGTTTAGAACTACAACCAATCATTTATTGATACGCAATTACCTGCAAACCCACGAACCAACAATTGCAGAATTAACCTCGGAGTTGGCTTTTCAGTATAACGAAACAAATAATTACCGTTTGAGTTACGGCATTGCAAAAGTTCTGCTTGAAAAAAATCCCGGTGATTATCATACTACAATAACGTTAATAAATTCTGAAGAAAAACTTGGATTGCATAAACTGCGGTTAACAGAATTGGAAAAACTTTACCGCGAATTTCCCGATTCCCCTTCTGTTGTGCAGAATTACGCTTATGATAAAATCACCGAAGCAATTTACGCCGCTTCCTTCTTAAAAAATTTTCCGATAGATGAGTACGCGGAACAAATAGTAAACGCAACAAAAAAAGATTCCGTCTCCCGGATAAAAACATTCGCAAATCTTGCAAACATGTATTTAGAAAACAGCCAGCCGGAGCAAGCGTACGAAATGTCTGAACGCGTTTCTAATCTCCTGGATGGAAATAAAAATTTAGGAAGACTTATTCCGCTTGATGAGTTTTGTTATACTTATTCGGCAGCAAGCGCTTATACACAACACTACAAAACGGCAATTGAATATTTGATGGGTTTAACGATGGTTAATCGTCAGCATCCTAAAAAAGAAATGCTCGGCAGAATGATTGAATGGAGAATGAAAAATTAATTTTCTGAAGTTTTGATTTATGTTATCGTTTCGAAACATTTTGTGTTTTTAATAGCTACCGCGATCCTGAAATCGCGGCAGATATAAACGGAATTCGTTGTTTCAAATAATTCGATTATTTTTTTTCTTTATCTAATTCAAACTTAAAGGGCATAACAACCCAAACGGCAACCGGTTTACCCCCCTGCATCGCTGGAGTAAATGCGTACTTCATAGCTGCTTCTATTGCTGATTGATTAAATATTTCATTATCCGATTTTACAGCAACGGCTTTTTTTACATTTCCCTCTTTGCTAACCAAAGCCTTCACCCACACCCTTCCTTCAATTCCATTTTTTTTTGCTTCTTCCGGGTAAACGGGATTCACTTGATTAATAATGTCCGGCATTTTTTCTACTTCAACAAATTTATCCATGGGCAAATCATCTTCACTCTGATTAGAGGGTATAGGAACGAGTTCGTCATACTTAAGCAATCTGCCTTCTCCCTTTTTCTCAACCTCAAGTTTGAAAGCAACCGGAAGAATAACCCAGACTTTAACACCTTTGTTATTCAACATTGCTGGGGAAAACAAGGCTTTTTTTGCCGCTTCAAGTGCGGAATTATCCAGCATGTCTTTCACGCCTTGCTCAACTTTTGCCTTTTCAACACTTCCTTTTTCATTAATCAAAAGTTTCAAATAGACTGTCCCTTCAATTCCGGCGAGCTTTGCAAGTTTAGGATAGGCTGGTTTTAACTGAGACTTTAATGTCGGCGCTTTATCCACTTCTATGAAACCGGATTCATCCGGCTTTTGTAATTTTGCACCTTCTTTTTGCTGAGCAATCAAGCCGAGAAAAGCGATGAGTATAAGCGATAGAACTAATTTGATTTTCATTTTTAACCTCACATAGTTGATTTAACTATAATTTGTTTCGTTCTTAAATAAGCGCCCGTAACTTCAACCGTCGGTAAAGCATTCATGAGAAGTTCGAGTTTTTCGTTCTGTTGCTTGACTTCGCGCGTTAAGTCGGCAAACTGTGTTTTGTAATCTTCCGACCTTGAGTAGAAAAAGATCGTCAAGATCAAAAGTATAGCGGTAAATGCATAAGTAACTGCATTGAAAACTTTTCTATTTATAAATGTTATTGCTTGTCTTTCATTTAGCTGCCCGACCGCGCGGAGAATTTTTTCATCAAGCTTACCCGGAAATTCTTCCATCGTATCTGTTAAACTGCTTTTAAGCGCATTCAACTTTTTGAAGTATTCGCGTCCTTCGATATCTTGAGCAAGCGAGGTAAACAAGATTGGTTCCTTCCCTTTTTCAAGTTCTCCATCAAAGTAGAGTTCAATCATCGTTTCCAGTTCATTTCTATTCATAGTTACCTCTCATTCAAAATGACTTTGGATAATTTAGCAATCAGCCTCTGCCGTGTTTTGTATAATCTGCTTTTAACAAGATTCTCATCAATTTTCATAACTTCGGAAATTTCTTTATAAGAAAGATTCCCGTATTCTTTTAAAAGAAAAACATCCCGCTGTTCAACTTCTAATTTATTAAGTTCGTTCATAATCAATTCATGCAGTTCTTTCAATTCAAGTTCTTCCTCAAGATTTACAGAAGAATTAATCTCAATTTCATCTGTATCCAGCATATTGAATTGATCCGCGCGTGTTTTTTTCGTTCTGTAATAAGTGTAGATAGCGTTGCGCGTGGTAGTATAGAGCCAAACATCAACGCGTTCGGAGTTCCGTATGCTACTCATATTTTCAAAAAACTTTTCAAAAACATTTTGAACAATATCTTCACACATCATTGTATCGCCGAGCATTTTACGCGCGTAGTTATAGAGCTTAGTTTTATGCTGATTGTAGATCAGCGTAAACTCAACGATATTTTTTGTTACGTCACTCAAATTTGTTTTTCTTTTATGTAAAGATGCTTTAAAAGAAGAAATGTTGCCAAATGATTAAATATTTTTTTTAGAAAAGCAAAAAGGGGCATTGTTTCCCCAAAAACAAAAAAGCCGCAGATTACTCCGCGGCTTTTGTTTCGGAAACCAAGAAAAAGAATTACGCGATTGTAACTTCTTTTGTAAGATAAACATCTTGAACTAAGTTCACGATTTTTATTCCTTCAGCTATCGGACGCTGGAATGCTTTTCTTCCAAGGATTAAGCCCATACCGCCTGCACGTTTATTCACAACCGCAGTTTTGCAAGCATCGGCAAAATCATTTGCGCCGGAAGCGCCGCCGCTATTGATTAATCCCGCTCTGCCCATGTAATTATTCATCACCTGGTAACGGGTTAAATCGATAAGATTATCGGTTGTCAATTCAGTGTAAACGCGTTTATCAATTTTTCCGTAAGAAACTCCGCCGGTATTTA
>JALNWB010000259.1 GCA_023231105.1 Ignavibacteriaceae bacterium
CCGGAACTGTCTATTGCAAATATTCGAGAACTATTGCACAAAAATTATAGAATTGTGTACACGTTGAAGAAAAATTCAATCGAAATTCTTACGGTTTTTGAAGGGCATCAATTACTGAAAAAAAAAGAGGTTTTAAAAAACATAAGTTAAGCAGCAAGATAAATATGCTCACCAAAAACACTAAACATTTTCCTACCTCTCTTTCGCAAGTTTAAACTCAATTGCAAAAACCATTTCAACTTTAACGGGTCTGCCGCGGACAAGTCCCGGATAGAATTTTGCGTACGAAATAGAAATTTCTGCTGCATCTTCGCAGCCGTAACCGATTCCTTTTACAATTTCGGTTTTCTCAACATCGCCATACTCGTTGATGATGGCTCTTATCAGCACCGTTCCCTCAACTTTTTTTGCTTTTGCCGCTTGGGGATACACGACATTTTCATAAAACTTTTTGTACCCGATTTTCGGTTCCGGGAAGATTGCCGGATTTCTATATAAAGCGGAGTCGGAAATTTCGCCTTGCGCAACCGGTTCAGGTTTGCTTTCAATTTTTTCGATTGTTGGAGGAATGAACGAAGGTGTTGAACCGGAAGAAGCGGTAGTGTCCGTTTCAATATCGGCTGTAAAAGATTCTTCGCTGTCCGCCGGTTCAGCGGTTCCGGTTTGTATTTTTCCATCCGTGTAATAAATGTCGGAGAGATAATTTCCGAGAGAGTCGTAGGTTGTAGTTGCACCGTCTCTCTTTCCTTTTAAGATTGAAAAGAGTTCTTTCGGTTTTCCGTTTTCGTAATAGCGTTTAACTTCACCTTCAACTTTTCCAAACTGGTAGGTGCGTTCTTCTTTTATATTTCCGTTCTCGAAATAAAATTTAGCTTTCCCTTCGCGAGCGCCATTATCAAGGAGAATAACCGATTCCGGATTTCCGTTCTGGTAAAAAGTTTTTATCGTGTCTTTTTGTGCGAAAATCCCGTTTTCAAAAAGGAATAGAAAAATGATCAAGAAGAGTGAAAAAGTTTTCATTAGATAATTGAGTTAAGTGATAAAAATTAGTAAAATATTTTATTCCGATAGAAAAAGCCAATTTCTTAATCATAATCTTTTTCTTAATCGTAATCATTTTCATACTTGTCAGCCTTTAACTGAATCTGCCTTTGCTGTTTAGAAACGAGTAAGATTATGTTTACGATTCAGCCAAAGGCTGACATGTATGATTAAGATGATTTTTTAGTAGCACCTAATAGATCATTCAGCCATACTGTGCGCCGGAAAGATTAGCGCTATAACAAAAAATAAAATCGCAAGACTAAAAAAAACAAATCCGACCTGCTCGTCAAAGTTAAGCAAATTCATTTCATTCAGTAAATAAGCCCAATCGTGTTTGCCGTTACCGAGCAGTGGAAGTACTTGCGTTCTTGCATCGGCAGCGTAAACCGAAACGTTGATGAGGCTGTGCCCAAGCAGAAAAAAAGAAATCTGCATTCCCTTCGGCATCGCGGACTTAAAAAAGATGATCAAAAGCAGAACGGGAATTATCAACTGCATCAACGTACCGCCGAGGAATTGAATGAACGTTCCGAAAAAAGAAAAGAATAAATGTCCCGCTTCATGCACAATCAAATGAAAATTATCGAGTAGCGTATATTCTCCCCGGTGCAAAACAAAATAGAAGCAAGCCGGAAGAAGCAGTATTGAGAATCCCCATCTTTTTAATAATGAAAGCATAATCGTATTGTGGTTGTTGTCTAATATTAGAGTTTCATGTCGGAACCGCAATGCCCGCATTTTACGGCTTCAACGGGAATGTCAAAAAAACAGTAGGGACATTGTTTTTTGGTTGGAGCAACTTCCGCCGGTTTTGGTTCATCTTTCTTTTGCTGACTGCGCAAAATATTTATTTGTTTAATTGTGAAGAAGAGAGCGAACGCGACAATAGTAAAATCAAAAACGTTATTCAGGAACAATCCGATGTTAATGGTTGGCACACCCGCAGCTTTTGCGGCTGAAAGCGAGTCGAAGCTTTTTCCCGAAAGATTAATATAAATATTTGAGAAATCAACTTTGCCTAAAAGTAAACCTAACGGCGGCATCAAAATATCATTAACTAACGATGAGACAATTTTTCCGAATGAGGCTCCGACGATAATACCGACAGCCATGTCAATTACGTTTCCGCGCAAAACAAATTCACGGAATTCTTTAAGTATTTTATTCATAGAAGTTGCAGGCTTCCCTTTTTGTTTTTAACAATTGTTTGGCAAAAATAAAGAATATTTCACTTTCTCTAAAGCTAAAGCCGGTGACTTTTGCAGCAATTGCAAAAAATAGTGAGTCTCATTCACAAATCAGAATTTAAGGAATGACCGTTAAAACGGGCAAAATTGTCTAATAAATTAGAATCCACTCTTCGGTTAATAATCGTAAATGAACATTTATCCGTCGAATGTAACCATTTATCACAGAAAAAAGTCTTAAAAAGAAAAAATAAGCTAATATTGCGTGTGAAAAACTTTGGCACTTGGCTTGTTACTATTTTAGAAAAATAATTCGGAGTCTCTATGTCACTTAGGTTACTAAAATTATCAATTTTTTCATTATTATTTCTCTTCGTAAGTATAACTGCACAAGCGCAGGAAGACGAAGACGATGACGATTGGTTTGACGATGACGATGAAACGTACCATAATTTTAATATAGATTTTCATCTCCATGGAAATCCTACTATTGAAACGAATTACGGCTTTTCAAAAAATTCGTTAAATCAGTTAACGGGAAAATTTAACAAAGCAAATCTTGCCGAACTGAAACTCGGATACACAAACGAGAATAACGTTTCGAACGCTGAAAGTATAATGAGATACAAAAGCCATTATTTTGGTATTTCTAATATCTCCTATAAATTAGCAAAAAATTCTGTCTCTTCAGATCTGGACGGCGATATGTGGCGCTTTGCTGCAGGCTGGGATAATGGCTATGGTTACAAGCCAAGTCAAAAATCCGCGATCATTTTTTATAATGGGAACGCTTTCACTCTTTCCCGATTGAAAATAGACAATCCTATTCCGGATATTGCCGACAGTCTATCCCTGAACATGTTTAGAGATGCGTTTAGATACGGACAAAAAACAGAAGCCGGAATGAAAATTCAGATTATTCCTCAACTTGTTCTTAACGCTTCCTACGAACGCGCACAAGTTTTCCCGAGATGGTTATTCTGGAAATGGGCAGGCGGAGCGATCATTGAAGTTGCTGCGCAGTCAATGGTAGATGAATTTGTAGATAAAATTTTGGATTCAACACCAATGGCGGCGCCGGTAATAAATTTTCTTTTAAAGAACGGTTTGTCTTACGGCATTTATGAATTGCGAAAAGATAAAATGAATTGGCCGTTCAACACACCGGCTCCGTTTATGACTGATTCGTTCAAATTTGGCGTAACATTTATTTTCTAACTATCCTCCTTATATCCGCCTCCACAGCGGATTAGTTAGTGACCTCAAAAACATTCCGTTGGTAACGAAGCGGAATGTTTTTATTTTAAAGAAAACGAATTAGGAAGAATATGATCAAACAGGAACTACTTGATATTTTATGCTGCCCGGAAACCAAAGCAGATTTAGTTTTAGACGGTGATTTTCTCGTCTCAACAGATAAAACCACACGAAGACGCTATAGGATTGAAAACGATATTCCCATAATGTTGATCGATGAATCGGAACAGCTTGATGTAACAACGTGGGAAAGCATAATGAAAAAGCATGAAAAACTTTCTTAAGAAAATATTCATGCGTAAAATGCATATTTGATGATTAACGGATTCCCAATGCTAACATTCATTTTTAGCTTGACATCTGTTTTTTAACTGGTTACCTTTTAAAGGCATTTTTTTATAAGTTCTCAATAACAATAGAGAGGATTTATTATGAAAACTACAATATATCTTCTTACATTTCTTCTTCTCTTCTTCTTCGGATGTAAGGAAACAATCGTTGAACAGCAAATTCCGAAAGAGTTTACGAACGATC
>JALNWB010000260.1 GCA_023231105.1 Ignavibacteriaceae bacterium
ACCCTCTATGGAAAAGAAAAATGTCCTCATCATGGGTGCCGCAGGACGTGATTTCCACAACTTCAATGTCTTTTACAGAGGCAACGAAGAATACAATGTGGTTGCATTTACAGCAACACAAATCCCAAATATCAATGATCGTCTTTATCCCGCAGAACTTGCCGGAAAATTATATCCAAAAGGTATAAAGATATATGACGAATCCGAACTCGAGAATCTAATTAAACAATTCAACGTGCAAGAAGTTGTTTTTGCTTACTCGGATGTTCCGTTCAATTATGTAATGACGAAAGCATCGATTGTTAATGCAGCCGGAGTTTCGTTTAGGTTGCTCGGTGCGGAAGAAACAATGGTCAAAAGTACAAAGCCGGTAATTTCAATTATTGCAGTGCGTACCGGAAGCGGAAAATCTCAAACTTCAAGAAAAATTGTAACGATGTTACGAGATGCTGGAAAAAAAGTTGTTGCCATCCGCCATCCGATGCCGTACGGTGATTTGGTTAAGCAAAAAGTTCAGCGTTTCGGATCAATTGAAGATTTAAAATTACATAAATGTACGATTGAGGAAATAGAAGAATACGAACCGCATATTGTTAGCGGCGGAGTAATTTATTCCGGAGTTGATTATGAAGCGATCGTTCGTCAAGCTGAACAAGAAGCCGACATCATAATTTGGGACGGTGGGAATAATGATTTCCCGTTCTATCATTCCGATTTAACATTCACCGTCGTCGATCCATTGCGTGCCGGAAATGAGATGAATTATTATCCAGGCAATACTTCGCTTCGTCTTGCGGATGTTGTGGTGATAAATAAAATTGAATCTGCCGAACCAAAAAATATTAAACTTGTTCAAGATAATATTCGTTCCGTAAATCCAAAAGCAATAGTAATTCAAGGAGCTTCTCCGATCAAAGTTGAACATCCGGAATTTATCACCGGTAAACGTGTACTTGTTGTTGAAGACGGTCCAACGCTTACGCACGGCGAAATGGAATACGGCGCCGGTGTGGTTGCCGCATGGAATTACGGAGCAAAGGAATTAGTTGATCCGCGTCCCTACACGGTGAACTCAATTACTGCGACGTATAAAAAATATCCAAAGATTGGAACGCTCTTACCGGCGATGGGTTACAGTGACGAACAAATAAAAGATTTGGAAGAAACGATCAACGCAACGGATTGCGATTCGGTAATCATCGGAACGCCGATTGACTTAGGTCGATTATTGAAAATAAATAAACCGTCAACACGCGTTCAATATGATTTACAGGAAATTGGGGACATCACTATAGAAAAAATTCTGAAGCAAAAAGGATTCTTATGAAAAAAATTGCCGTAGTAGCTCTCGGCGGAAATGCTTTGTTAAAAGGAAGTCAGATTGGAACGATTAACGAGCAGGAAGATAATACTTACAGAACATGCAACTTCTTAACTGAATTGCTGAAACAATATAACCTTGTTATTACACACGGCAACGGACCTCAAGTAGGAAATATCCTTTTGCGGAACGAAGCGGGATATGATTCCTACAAAATTCCGAAAATGCCGCTTGATATTTGTGTAGCCGATTCTCAGGGAGGAATCGGTTACATGATCGAACGGCAGATACTAAATATTCTTAACGAGAAAAAAGTTAAGCGAAATGTCGTTACACTTGTTACTCAAGTTGTAGTCGATAAAGATGATCCGGCATTTCAGAATCCAACAAAGCCGATTGGAAAATTCTTTTTAAAAGAAGAAGCTGAACTCCTTTCGAAAGCAAATAATTGGGTCTTCAAGGAAGATGCACGTAAAAGAGGATGGCGCAGAGTTGTCGCATCACCTCAACCGAAAAGAATTGTGAACAAAGAAATTGTTGAAGCGTTGGCGAGGAAGGGAAATATTGTAATAGCTGCAGGTGGCGGTGGAATTCCCGTAGTTGGAAATAACGGTAGTCTTCATGGTGTTGATGCAGTGATCGATAAAGACTTGGCGTCTGCTTTACTTGCAAACCAAATTGGTGCGGATGCGTTCTTCATTTTAACCGATGTTGCAAAAGTGTCTATCAACTTTCAAAAACCGAATGCAAAAGAACTTGACAAACTTTCCGTGCGACAAGCGACGAGATATTTAAAAGCTGGTGAGTTTGGTTCGGGAAGTATGGGACCGAAAATTCAAGCTGCAATTTCGTTTATAAAGAATGGCGGTAAGGAAGCGGTCATTACGGAATCTACTCAATTGCTTAATCCTTCTGCCGGAACCAGAATTGTTGCATAAATAGTGGAAGTATAAAATTGAAGTTATTATTCAATATTCAAAAACATTAATTTAGACTTTGAAATTTGTTTTTTGTTATTTAGTGCTTTCTCACATTAAATTAGTAACCAAGAGGAAGTTATAAAATAATATTTATTATTTATTAGAATTTGGAGATTTTATGGCTGTTAACATGAAAGGTAAAAGTTTACTAACAATTCACGAACTGTCTCTTGAAGAAGTTTGGCAGATTTTTGAATTAAGTAAATCTTTAAAAGAAAAAAGACTTTCCGGCGAACCGCATCGCTTGCTTGAAGGGAAAAAACTCGGGATGATTTTTTCAAAACCATCAACAAGAACGCGAGTATCATTTGAAGTTGGAATTTTTGAACTTGGCGGAACAGGTTTGTACTTCAACCAAAATGATTTGCAATTGAAGAAGAGTGAAAACGTTAGCGATACCGCTAAAGTTCTTTCGCGTTATCTTGACGGAATAATGATCCGCACTTTCGATCATCAAGATGTGGTTGATTTGGCAACATTTGGTTCAATCCCTATTATCAACGGTTTAACCGACTTGCATCATCCGTGTCAAGTGCTTGCAGATCTCTTTACAATTCTTGAAAAGAAAAGAACTTTACAAGGATTAAAACTTGCGTATATTGGCGACGGCAATAACATGGCGCACAGTCTTCTGCACGGTTGTGCAAAAGTTGGAATGAATATTTCCATCGCTTCACCTTCCGGTTATACTCCTTTGGATTCTGTTGTTGCGGAATCGCAAAACGATGCAAAGTATATGGGAAGTAAAATAGAAATTCTCGACGACCCGATTGCTGCGGTAAAAGACGCGGATATAGTTTATACCGATGTTTGGGCAAGTATGGGACAGGAGAAAGAAGCGCAAGAAAGAAAAACAAAGTTTATGAAATATCAAATCAACTCGGCATTAGTTAAACACGCAAAAGATGATTACCTATTCATGCATTGTCTTCCTGCACACCGCGGTGATGAAGTTGTAAACGAAGTAATCGATTCGGCAAACTCTGTCGTGTTTGATGAAGCGGAAAATCGTTTGCATGTACAAAAAGCTGTAATGGCGCTGGTGATGTGAGAAAGTTGAAAGCGGAAAGTAAAAAGTAAAAAGTGAAAAGTGATGTACAAATTATTTATGGAGTATAAATGAAATCGATTATTTTAATGGTAATGGGAATTCTTATAATCTCACTTGTTGGATGTTCTTCGCTAAAATTAGCTCCTGCAAATTTTGCATGGTCAATTGAAACTGTTCTTCCGGTTGACCAGAATGGAATGGTAACAGAAAAACGTTATGAATTTTCTTTTAACGCTAAACCATTATTCTTTGCAGAAAAAGGGGATAGCGCCCTTTATTACGATGAAGAACTCCATATTATTAAAAATGAAAAAGGTTTTTATTTCATTACTGCAAAATCATTTTCCGGTGTTTATGTTTTTCAAGAAAGCGATGGAGCCCTGGCATTGACAAATAAAATATCATTTGAACAAAAACTCTCCAATCCCGCATTCAACTCTCGCTTTCC
The DNA here is from genome assembly GCA_023231105.1 of Ignavibacteriaceae bacterium. Taxonomy (GTDB): domain Bacteria; phylum Bacteroidota; class Ignavibacteria; order Ignavibacteriales; family Ignavibacteriaceae; genus UBA1563. Next base: position 3,801 of record JALNWB010000260.1, read on the forward strand.
ATGGATTGAACTCGTTGATGGAGATTCAAAGTATTTACTTGATAATAAAGGCTTAAAAGGAAATTAGAAGATGAAGAATTTATATCTTTTGTTGATGTTTGTTTTTGTAAGTGGATTGAACTTTGCTCAATCTGATTTTGAAATAAAACAGAATTTCATGA
>JALNWB010000261.1 GCA_023231105.1 Ignavibacteriaceae bacterium
GAATTTGCTTCCGCGTTAAGCGATCCCGAAACAAGCCAGGGCGGTCATCCGAACGTGCATTACACGGTTGGAGCGGCTGCGGTGAAAATTGAAGTTGATAAACAAACGGGAAAAGTGAAAATTCCGAAAGTGGTTCTTGCCGTTGATTGCGGCAAGGCTATAAATCCCGATTTAGTGAACGGACAAATTACCGGCGGAATTCTGCAAGGCATTGCGACGGTTTTATATGAAGATATGCGTTATGACGCCAAAGGAAAACTGATCAATGCGAATTTTTCCGATTATAAAATTCCGACGGCGATGGATATCCCCGATGAAGTTGTTCCGATAATTATTGAAGTAGCTCAACCCGATTGACCGTATGGCGCGCGTGGAATGGGCGAGCACACGATGATTCCCGCTGCGCCAATAATTGCGAACGCTGTTGAAGATGCTCTTGGAATTAGAATTAAATCAATGCCAATTACCGCGGAAAAAATTGCATTGGCGGTGAAGGAGAGCGGTAAGGAATAGAATAGATTTGATATCTCTATTTGAATTCAACCTCAATGTTGTCATATTTCTGTAATAATTCGGGAAGGGACATGGTCTTAATATTTATTTCTTTACAAATTGCAGGTACCTTTTTAAATAATTTGTTGTCGTTGCTACTCTCTGTTTCTTCAGTTACAAGGATTACTTCTTCGTCTTGATTATCTTTGATTAAGTTTAAGCATAATATAATAAGTCTCATATCCGCATCTTCCAAAAAATGATTTTTTTGGTTTTCGTACTCAACATCCGTTAGATTTCGCTGTCTTCTAATTATTGTGTTAACAAATTGATTGTCAACTTGGCGCAAAAACTTGGCTGGTGAAGGTGCAATTAAAGTCTCTGTTTTGAAAGGAAGTTTTACCGATTTAAGGAACGACTTGTCTTTTAAATAGGATAATTTTTGAATTACAAGCCCCTTTGAATTATATGAGCATTCTTCTAGTACTTTGTCAATAATAATTATTTCCCCTCGTTCAATTTTATACTTAATGAAGTCAAACAAGATGGAATTTTTATCGAAAGGTAAGTAGTAACGAACCAGCGATAAGAGCGAATTTGTGTCGATTACTACTTTCATAGTAAATAGCTATCTAATTTGTCCGGTTTAATATTCAATGTTTTGCAAACATCATATTCATTTATTACCCCTTCATAAAATGCAGTTTGAATTGTTGAGATAAGTAAGGGCGAGTTAATAGGTTTTGGAGTCGAACCAACTGATTTAATTCCCTGCTGTTTTTCTAATTCTCTCTTCTTTTTCTCATCTTCTTGCTTAAGCCTAAATTTTTCATCTTCGTCAGCTTTGATAATATTGTAGTTTTTTTGAGATAATTTTTTTTCAAAAAGTAGTTTTGTAAATAATGCAATTTTACTTAGGTGAGTGTTTTTTGAAACAATTTCTATTGTTTCAAAACGATAATCATTTGAACTATCTGCAGTATCAATGCTTTCAATAAGCTTGTCATATTCGCCTACTAAAAAGTAATATGCAAAATCATTGCACCACCTTTCAATAGCACTTAACTTTGAATTTGCAAGATTTTGAACGTCTAGTTGCTCTACTTCTTCTTCATTGATTAAGTAATGCCCTAACTCGTGAATTAATGTGAAAATTTCTCTTCTGAAAGAAATTTGCTGCCTTTTTAAAACAATAACATTTGGATTTAGAAAAAAACCATCAATGTTAGCTTTTTCCTTTTTATTCCACGTTTCAACAAACTCAAACACCAAAATATTATTTTCAGCAAGTTTCCCAATTAAAGACCGTAAGAATTCTTTTGGGATAGAATTAAATTCAGGATAAAATTCATTTCTTAGTTGTTGAGCAATAACTTTGGGGCTTTGTTGAACAGTATAGATTGGCAAATTCCTTTCTATGTTTAACTCTGCAAGTTTTGCAATTGCCGAAAGTGAAATTTTAAATTCTTCAAACTGATTAACAATCTTCTTTGCCCCAATGTTTAAGTCAACACCAAACTTCAATTTCCTAAAGAAGATACTAGCATCTTTAGAAACTTCTGGTGATTTTGGGTCAAGATAAAAGTGAAGTCCTTTATTGAAAATTTTGTCAATTCTTTTGAGGTGACTTAAATCAATCTGATTTGACAGTAAATCTTCTTGGGTAATAGTTTTTTTAAGTCCACTACTTATCATAGCAATCAAGTCGTCGACTGAAATTTTATATAAATTCAGTAAATACTTTAATCTCGATATGTTATGTTCTATTTTCAAGAAGTCAATCACTTTAGTTAAAAACTCGAATGAGAAAATGTCTTTATTCTTTACTAGCGTCTTTCTAGCTGGCTACCAACAAAACACTACACGCAAAATAGAATGTATCTTCTTGAAATGCAATATTTTTAGTCTAAATCCACAAAAATTAGTTGAAATACAGTGTTGGGTTTCAGATGTTCTAGGTTATACATGTGAGAGAAAGTTTTTGCTTTATTCTTAACTAAGTGACATAGCCGTTTGTTGTAATTACATAATGTTATCGGAAGATGTTCTTTATAAAAACTCACTTTCTTCTATAATCTTGTTCAGTCTTGATAGTTGTGTCGTTTCTTGTTTAGCGCTTAAAATCCAGAAGTAAATAGTTCTCTTATACGAAGAGGGTTGTTGCGAGAAAAATACCCACGCGGGTTTATTCGCTTTAAATTTTTGTTCAAATTCCGGTGGTAGTTTTTTCGGTTTATTCTCGTAACTGTAGAGTTTAGCTTTATCAACTTTTCTATTTTTATATAGCTCCAGACCTTCCGGTTGCATTAATCCTAGTTTAATCAGTTCTTCCGCTTTCTTTATGTTCAAAGCGCTCCAAATACTTTTTGGATTCCTTGGAGTAAACCGGATACAATAACTTTCGCCGTCAATAGATTTACGAACGCTATCTATCCATTCAAAACAAATCGCTTCGTCCACCGACTGTGACCATGTTATACTTGGTTTGCCGCTATCTACTTTGTAAAAACCTACTAATAATTCAGCTTCTTTCTTGTGGTTCTTAACAAACCATTTTCTAAAGTCAGATTGTTTTGCAAAAAATACCGGTTTCATTTATATGGTTGTAGGGATTAAATATATTCACGGTTTGATAATTATCACTCAAGATAAACGCCGGAACCGATGAAGTAATTTGTATTCGGGATCGGTTCAACATAACCCAATTTTTTCTTTTCACCGGTTTCACCCGGTTTGATCCAATAAAATTCTACATATCCGCCGCCGCTTTGTGCCATCGAGGCAAGTTCTCTGATAACAAATTTTCCTTTGGTGTCCACATAGTTATAAAGATTTTGTCCTTGCAGATTTTTCTGACGCGCATGCGCGATGTTAACGCAATTATAATCATAGACATAAAAATAACCGGAACTGTCAGAGTAAAAACTGATAGGATCAATTGCTTTCCGGATGAAATTGATCCGGGCGGAATCCGTAGGTAGTTCTATAGCAGCTTCACCTATAACTGTTGCATAAGAATGAACATATGCTACTGCGATTTGTTTATTCCATGCTAAATTATCTGATACCGGCGCAACCTCCGAATCCTCTTCTTTACACCCATCGATTAATACGAAACAAGTGAACAGAATTAGTAAATAAGTGCGTTTCATTTTTGTCTCACTCTTATTGTAAGGAATACGTTAAAAAAAAGTTCAACTTAACAGTAGAAACTAATATTTTAATCTCATTATTCCAGCCACCTCATCTTTAATTTGGAAACAAAACTATTTTTTGAGGTGTTATAACAAGTACAATTTTTCTGTCATTGTTAGTTTCCCAATTCTAATATTTGGTTTTGATGTTCGTACTTACAACTTATTGTTTTATTCATTTAAGTAAGCTTGCTTAAATGAAAAGCGTTTATTTTGATACTTCTTTTATTA
>JALNWB010000262.1 GCA_023231105.1 Ignavibacteriaceae bacterium
CTGAGGTCTTTGATTGCAGACTTAAGGAAAGATACGATGTACAAAATTTATCCAAGACCGAGTTGTTTCATTGCAGAGGATAAATCTACACCTCGATCACCCTTTGAAGTAGCCTTTTTTTGGCGAACAAGTCTCTTTCTTAATTGATCTTTAATGATGAGTCCTTCATCAGGGTCACCATAAAGTTCTATTAGTTTTTGTTCGACGACATTAGAAAGAATTTTGGTGAATTCTTTCTTAGTCATTTGAGCCAAAGTTGAGGTAGCCATATTATTGTTCCTTTCTATAACAATAATAAGTAATCTTCCGAAGAATATCAATTAAGCTTTTGCTGCCTAACTACTTTAAGCCTCCAGATTTATCAGCCTTTGGCGGAGGCGGGTAGGAAAGAGAAAAATATACACCAGAGGTGTATCCGCCTTTGGCGGAAATTCCGCTGACAATCCGCAAATGCGGGCGCTTAGATAAAATGTTCGTTCTTTATACAATTTATAAAGCGCATACCGATGAATCGGTTGCGGAGTAAGATATTGTGGAAATCCCCACGACTAAAGTCGTGGGTTAATTGATAAGTTTTAATAATTAATACGCAGTGTTGGATTTAATAACTTGTCACGCAAGGCGTGATAACACGCAGTTAAACAAATAAACGGAGATGCTCTTCACATGAAAAAGATGATAGTTCTTATTTCGTTTTGTTCTATAGTTTTGCTCTTATCATCGGGGTGCAAGCAAAAGACAACCGAACCGTCGGATGCAGGCACCGTACAATACATAGTCAAGCCGCAACACGATATTCCCTGGCCTTCGTTGGGGCAAACCGCATGGCCTAAAGCTCTGCACGACGCTCAATGTACAGGACGAAGTTCTTACAATGGACCCGCAAACGGGCGCGTTAAAGCTTCGATAACAGTTGCTAATTTTGCTACTGATCCTGTAATGGGACCGGATAGTGTTTTCTATATTGTGGCGGATACTTCTTTCTACGCTGTTACACTGAATGGAACACAACTCTGGAATGTCAATTTAGGCAGGGTACATGGTCTCCAGAATTATAATTCTCCAATACTTACTTCAGATGGCGCTCTTCTGGTCGGCACAAACAACGGTATCTCCGCCTTCAACAAAAACGGCGCTCTTCTCTGGAACACTCAACTCAATGATGCGGTAATTCTTAAATCTTGCGCTGTCGGTCTTGATGGAAGTATCTTTGTAATTTCATATTCCGGAACATTGTACGGCATCAGCAAATCAGGAGCTATTCTCTGGCAGAAAAACGCTCCGTCGGGAGATTTCACCTGGGGCACTATGCAGACCATTCCTTTTGCCCCGGATGGAAGCATGTTTTATGTTGGGGGAAGCACGGCACAACAATCTCTTTATGCTATAAATACCAATGGTGAGATATTGTGGTCCGATTCATTGGGAGGTATGCAACACGGCGCTATTAGTGTAGATGTAGACGGAAATGTTTACACTTACTCTGGAGACGACCTTGTATCGGTTTCTCCAACGGGAAAAGTGCGGTGGCGGGTTGTCGGAGCCGGTCGAAATTGGAATGTGACAATTGACCCAAATGGGAACATAGCCTATTTATCAAATGGAAATCTTGTTTTGGTAGATAATAACGGACAAAAACGCTGGAGTGTTCCGGTTGGCATGGATGACTTTCAGACACACATCGTTTGCGACGCTTCGGGAACTTTCTACATCGAGACCGCCGATAATGTACCAACTTATAAAGTGCAGGCAATAAGCAACTCTGGGAAGACACTCTGGACAGTACCAGTAGATGCCCTTGTTAAAACCGGCGGACCGGCTTTGACACGTGAAGGATATCTCATCTTTCCGCAAGAAGGAATGCCGCTACCGAAATATGTATGTGTGATTGAATGATATTTATTTCTTTGATTTTACAAACGTAAAACGAGAATGAAAATCTTTAAATAATTAATACGGCGGTGTTGGATTTTGAGAAAACACGGCGTTATACAAAGGATAAAAATATGAATAGAGATTATTTTCAACAAAAATCAAAGGATTATGAGAAGGACAAAAACAGGGTCGATAATGTAGAAAATATTGCCAATGCGATTAAGCAAAATATTGAGTTCAATAAATCTATGCACATTATTGATTTTGGATCTGGAACTGGATTGTTATTAGAAAAGATAGCTCCATTAGTTGGTAAAATTACAGCTATTGACGTATCGAAATCTATGAATATCGAATTGGCTTCTAAAAGTGAATACTTGGGTTGTGAGCTTGAAATATTAGAAATGGATTTATCAGAGTCCAAATTAGAAAAAAAGTTTGATGGAATAATATCATCAATGACAATGCACCATATTAAAGACATAACAACAATGTTTCTTAATTTTTACGAAATGTTGAATGAGAATGGATTTATATCAATTGCGGATCTAGATTTAGAGGATGGTAGTTTTCATACAGAAGATACCGGAGTATTCCATTTTGGTTTTGAAAGGAAAGAATTTTTAAATTTCGCAAAAGCAGCTGGTTTTAAGAATCTTAAAATTATGTCAGCAAGTGTAGCACAAAAACCACAAGGAGAATATCCAATATTTTTACTAATTGGACATAAATAGATATAATTTAATCTTTGTATAACATTTTTAATCCGCCAGAGGCGGATAAGTTGTTCTTTCAAGTAATTTGTTCAAACAAAATTTAATATCATAAGTGGAGAATTAGTATGCGTTATTATTTTTTCAGAAAAATTCAATTCTTTTTACTCGTTATCATTCCTCTAAATGTTCACGTGGCTCAAACATTAAATTTGCAAGCAATTCCAAATGAAAAAACGCAAATTGGAATCAGCTTTGATAAACCATCATATGGCAGTGTTGTTAAGACATCAACCTTATCGGGGATATATCAATTATTCATAGATGTTCCCATCAGTTCAAAATTTAATCTATTAAGTAATTTCCCGGTAATTAATATTAGCACCGAATATGATTTAGGATATGGCGGCCGAAAATACAAATATGAGGCATCCGGTGCAGGAAATATATTTGTTGGATTGCAAACACATCCTCCAGTAGTTGAAAACGGAAGGTCGATAACAACTTTTGGAATATTTTTACCAACCGCAGATGAAAAAGTTGCATCCAGTGGAATTTTCATTAACAATTATGACATGCAAAAATATTGGACAAATTCGTTGGGTTTATATTTTAACTATGCTTATCAAAGAACAAGTGATTATGGAATTGGTTTTACTTTAGAGTTCGGTCCAAATTTTATGATTCCTACAAAAGGAAATGGTGCAACCTCAGAATTATTTTTACATTATGGTTTCGATTTGGGATATCAAGTTGATAAACTAATGATGAATGTTGAGATTCTGGGTACTGCTTTTCTGAGCGAAGAAGCTAACAATTTCGAAGATCGTTTCAATCATGCGCTAAGTTTTGGAGCTCATTGGAAAGGAACCACCTTTACTCCTAAGATTTTTTATAGAGTTTATTTACGAAAAGAAATGAGAGATATGATCGACGGCGTTTTGGGATTAGGTATCACTGCATCAATAGATTAAATTATTTAAAGGATTGGATAGCATACAACAGCGGAGATGAAAATCGTTGTAAATGTGAAAACGACTAATTGTTGAAGATTTTCTTTACCTTAAAATACTCTTCAATTCATTGTTGCATTTTTAATTTCCTTGCATGAAAAACAATGTTTTTATATGTTGCCGATGAAAGGAAAAGGTTTTTAAATGCAACAAAGATATCAAGCAGTCATAACAGGCAACACTATCCGTTGGATAGTCCCGCCTCCGGTTGAATTGGAAGAAGGGAAAGAAATTTCGGTTGAAATTACCCTAAAGTCAGA
>JALNWB010000263.1 GCA_023231105.1 Ignavibacteriaceae bacterium
GGTGAGAATCCGGAGCTGTCGCGCAACTGTGAATTGGCTGTTAGTTTTTACTTCCAGTCAAAAGTCAGGAGACCTGCCGTACAAATTTTAATCAACCTTCGCGGGTAAGGTTGGATTAATGAAACATGTTTCGCCCATGCGTACCGTTTCGTAATTCATTTCTTTTTATCCCACGAAGTTACAACCTTATTTCAATCAACTTATTTTTATTAGGAGTAACTTCTATGGTTCATACTTTTTTCTCAAGAGTTTTTCTTTCTCTTTTCGTCCTCATTTCCGTGGTGAAAGCGGAAGGAAATAAATCAGGCAGCGATTCTCTTCGCACGTATCATCTTTCGGAAGTTGTTGTTTCGGCAACAAAAACGCCAACGCTCTCAACGCAAATCGGTTCGGCAATAACGGTAATTGATAGAGAGCAAATTGCCCTTTCACAAAAAGGAACTGTTCTCGAATTACTTTCGGAAGTTCCCGGAGTTTTTCTGGTTCAGCAAGGTGGTCCCGGAAAACTTGCAACCGTCTTTACACGCGGAGCGAATGCGGGGCAAACGCTTGTACTGCTTGACGGCGTTGAGATGAATAATCCCGGCGATATTGGAAATGTTTTTGATTTTTCAAATCTACAAACTTCCGATATTGAAAGGATCGAAATTCTCCGCGGACCACAAAGCACGTTGTACGGCTCCGATGCGCTGGCGGGAGTCATTTCAATCTTTACAAAAAAACCTTCTCAAGACTTGAACATAACTGCTCATCTTGAAGGTGGTTCATATAACAGTTTGCGTTCAAGCGCTTCTGCTTCCGGCAGAATAAACAAATTAAGTTATTTAGTTTCGGCAAACGATTTCAAAACAAAAGGTTTTTCTTCTGCGTCGGATCAATATGGAAATACGGAAGCCGACGGATACAAAGCTTCTTCGTTTACTTCAAAGTTAAATTATGCTTTCCCCGAAGATATTTCGCTTTCTCTTTTACTCCGCTACAACAAAGCTAATACTGATTTTGATTACAGCGGCGGAATTAATGGAGACGATCCGAATTATTCTTATTCATTGCAAGAATCTGTAATGAAAACGTCTCTCGATTTTTCTCTGTTCGATAAAAAGTGGACGCAGTCTTTTTCTTACAATTACTTGCGCAATTTCAGAAAATATATAGATGGAGTTGATGCAAACCATCCCGCAACTTCTTCCGATGCGCGGTACGACGGAACGAAAACTAAAATTGAATGGTTAAACACTTTATATTTTTTAGATGATCAGCGGATAACCTTTGGAGCGGAAGCTGAAGAAGAGATTGCCGTTTCAGATTATTATTCAAATAGCGCTTACGGTCCTTATAACAGCTTCTTTCCTAAAGCCAGCACAACAACTTTCGGCTTGTATGCACAAGATCAAATATCAATCATAAAAAATTTCAATACAACGCTCGGCGTTCGTTACGATAAACATAAAAAGTTTGGCTCGGTAACAACATACAGAATTGCGCCGGTTTATTTTGTAGAAGAAACCGGAACAAAAATCCGCGCTACTTACGGAACCGGGTTTAAAGCTCCATCACTTTTCAATCTTTTTGATCCTGCTTACGGCAACGCCGATCTTAAACCTGAAAAAAGTAAAGGCTGGGATTTTGGTGTAGAACAATTTTTTATAAATGATAAACTTTCGATCGAAGTTTCCTACTTCTCAAATATTTTCAACGACTTATTCAGTTTTGATTACGCAACTTTTAAAACCGTAAATCTTGCAAAGGCTGAAACGAAAGGTGTGGAATTCGGTTTAAAATATAAATCAAATGGATTTGCCGTTTACAACTTTACTTACACCTTAACAAACACTAAAGATAAAAGCGATAACAGTCCGGATAAAGATTCCCCATTACTTCGCCGACCGAAAGATAAGGCATCTTTTTCAAGTATCTTTTTCCTGAACGAACATCTTAATCTCGGATTTGAAATATTATATACAGGAATTCGGGACGATAAAGATTTTTCAACTTATCCCGTGCAGCGCGTTCAACTAAAAAGTTATACACTGGTAAATATGTCGGCTTCATATAAAATCACGAGTATGTTTGAAGTTTTTGGAAAGCTGCACAATGTTTTTGATAAAAAGTATGAAGATATTTTAGGTTACGGAACGGAAAGACGCTCCGCATACGCAGGAATTAATTTTTCTCTGTAGTCATAGTCAGTGGTCAGTGGTCATTGCAAATGTTAATCTTAGCTCCTTAATTAAACCCCTCTCCTTTTTTAAGGAGAGGGCAGGGTGAGGTCGCTTTTACTTTGCATGAAAGATATATTTTAACGCCCTATTCTATTAGCAAATTTTAAATAAACATTGTAATTTTGAACAAGTAAGAAAAAGGAACTCCTATGAAAGAAAAAATATTCTCAAATAAATTTCTCGTGTTAACAGGATTGATACTACTTGCGGCAATCAGCCGGTTAATCCCGCATCCGCTAAACTTTGCGCCGATAACCGGAATGGCTTTATTTGCCGCCGTCTATTTTGACGAAAAGAAATTTGCTTTTGCCGTCCCGATATTAGCAATGTTCCTTTCCGATTTAATTATTGGTTTGCATTCGCAAATGGTAACTGTCTATCTAAGTTTTGTTTTGATAGTTGGAATTGGATTTCTTATTAAAAATAAAAAATCGGTTGGAACGGTGGCGCTTGCCTCTGTAAGCTCTTCAATTCTCTTTTTTGTGATAACAAACTTCGGAATGTGGGCTTTAGGTACAATGTATGCGAAAGATATTACTGGACTCTTGCTCTGTTACACTGCCGCTATTCCATTTTTCCAAAATACTTTGCTGGGAGACTTGTTTTATACCGGCTTACTGTTTGGAGTTTATGAAGTGGTAAAAGTTAAATTACCGCAGACTGTTAAAGTCCGATAATCTCTCTCGAAAGTAATTTCAGAAACCTTCGAGGAAGTTAATTCTTCTTCGAAGGTTTTTTTATTGTTTTAAAACGGCTTTTATATTTTTCCCCGCGCACCAAAGCAAATTGGATTAATTTTTCCAACACTTCATCATAAGCAAAACCGGCAGCTTCCGCCGAACGCATAAAACCGGCGCTTTCAGTTAAATCGGGATTTGGATTCACTTCCAGCACAAAGAGTTCGTTATTTTTTGAAAGCCGCATATCAATCCGTGCGTAGTCGCGAACTCCCATCGCTTTGAAAGCTGTTAATGCAATCTTTTCCGCTTTTGCTTGGATTTTCTTCGGCAATATTGCCGGACAAATAGGAATTGTTTTATGATAAGCTTCGTGCAGCGGATCCCATTTTGCCTGGTAGCTTACAATATTCGGGAAATGGTCGGGCATTCCGGAAAAATCTATTTCACTGATGGGAAGAACCATTGGATTTTCATCTCCCATTACCGCAACGTTTAATTCACGTCCGTCAATATATTCTTCAATTAAAGCGGCTTGCTTAAATTCGTTAAAAATATAATTTATTTTTGTGTTCAGTTCGGAATTATTGTGAACCACCGCATTGAAATCAATACCTACGCTGGCATCTTCAAATGCAGGCTTTACGATGATGGGAAACCGGAGCGAATGTTTATATTTTTCTGAAAAAGTTTTTATTAATTGAAATTCCGGAGTTGTTATTCCATACGAAGAAAGCATCCTTTTTGTAAATACTTTGCTTTGGCAATTTGCCAGCGCTAACGGCGGCGCACCGGTAAAAGGAATTTCCAAAAGCTCATAAATTCCCGTCACATTCATCTCAAGTTTGGGGTTATTAAAAAACAATTCCACAAAATTGAAAATAACATCGGGACGATGCTCGGTTAATTTATTTATCAGCAGATGAAAATCATCCATCAAGTTTAAAGTGTAGCAATTAAA
>JALNWB010000264.1 GCA_023231105.1 Ignavibacteriaceae bacterium
ACTCCCACATCGCTACTTCCGATGTTGTCGCCTTCGTAATTTTTAGTGATCTGCCCATCGAATGTGAATCGTCTTTCGCCCAGCTTAACGTGGCTCCGCTTGGCTCGGCTCCCTTCGTCCAATATGACGGCAAGTCTTGTTCAAAACTGCCAAATTCGTTAATTCCGCTTTGTGCCGGAACAGGATTTTGAACTATTATCAGCATGATGGAAAAAATACTAATCCACCATCGGGAAATGTTGCTATTTTTTTTCATAGCTTCTCCTATTATTAGATTAATTAATTATTGATTATTTGAACTTTAATGCTATTAGAAATATTCGAACCAGAAAAAATGTTAATCATATCCTTTAAATAAATTTGTTGTGTAATTAATTCTTGAACCTTTATTTTTTTATTCATTAATAAGTCAATAGCCGATTTAAATGTAAATGGATTGAGGAATGAACTGAGGATTTTCAACTCATTGTGAAAGAGATATTGAAGATTTAGGGTAACGTTTTGTTCTTTTGGAGCGAGACCGAAAATAACCACTTTACCACCTTTACCAGTCATTTGAATTGCTTTATCAACACTATCTGCGCTGCCTACACATTCAATAACAATATCAACTTGCGAGTTGGTCAATTCTTTAATCTCTTCAAATATTTTTTCATTATAAGGATTTAACGTATAATCGGCGCCAAGTTCAATTCCTAATTTTTGTTTATACGAATCCGGTTCAACTAAAATGATTTTTGATGCGCCGGAATTTCTAACCAACTGAACCATAAGTAATCCGATTGATCCTCCTCCGATAATGACGGCTGTATTTCCAGGCTTAATATCCGCATTCTCAATACCTCTTAAGCAACAGGAGAGCGGTTCGGCAAATGCAGCGATGGAGAGATCAAAATCCGGTGGAAGAATATAGCACTGAGAAGCAGGAACAATAGAATACTCGGCGAATCCTCCATCAATTGATACTCCAAGAGCTTTTAAGTTCTCACAGAAACTAACCATACCTTTTCTGCAATAATCACAGTGACCGCAATAAATATTGGGATTAATTGCAACATTATCTCCAATATTGAATTTGGAATTCGAATCGCCTTTCTCGATGATAGTACCGCTGAATTCATGCCCAAGTATAACCGGAATGATTGAAGGAGCTTTCCCTTCATAAATATGTCTATCGGTGCCGCAAACACCGCAACACGCTACCTTAATCAGAAGTTCATTTTTTTCTATTGTTCGAAGTGAGTAATCACGTAAAACAATATTTTTATTTCCATGAAATACGGCAGCAAGCATACTTTTTTATTTCGTTTTACAGAGCGAAGTTGATTCTCTAACAATTAATTCAACAGGCACAAGTACTTTTTTAGGTAAAGATTTTTTACTTTTTACACTATTCACTATCAGTTTAAGCGCTTCAACACCCATTTCAATTTTGGGAACTCTTATTGTAGTCAAAGGCGGGTGAAGCATAATATCCGCTTCAACATCATCAAAGCCAACCAGTGATACATCTTGCGGAACTTTATAACCATTATCATTTAAATAATGCAGTACGCCAATAGCCATCGCATCATTGCATGCAAATACTGCAGTTACATTCTTATTTTTTGAAAAAAGTTTTTTTGCCGAATTAAACCCATGTTGCCTGTCCGGATATTTGGCGTCAACCACAATTAAATTATTTTTAACAGGAATATTTGCATTCTCCAATGCTTGTTTGTAGCCGTATAATCTATGAGACAAACTAGGATGCCCGATATCGCCGCCAATAAAAGCAATATTTGTATGCCTCAGATTGATTAAATGATTTGTGGCTAAGAGAGCGCCTTGAATATTATCTATCAACACCAGGGGATAATTATTGGTCGGCGGAATGTAATCTATAAAAACAGTAGGAAGTTTATAAGCGGATATTCTTTCTATAAGAGTATGGGGGATTTTCCCCGCAATTATAATTCCATCAACACTTTTATTTAAAATAAATCGTGGTAAAGGATCTTCTTCACTAAAATCCGGTCTGATTGAAGTGAGTAAAATATAATACCCTTCACTTCGAGCTTCAAATTCTGTCCCTAAAAAAATTGTTGTATAGAATGGTTCTGTTCGTAGAAAGTGATCATCAGTAAGAATGAAACCAATGTTCCCGGTTTTTCCGGAAACCAAACTTATCGCTGATTTAGAAGGATGATAATTGAGTTCCTTAATTGCTTTTAGTACACGATTTTTTGTTTCTTCTGATATTGGTTTACTATCATTGATTACAAATGAAACTGTTGCAATTGATACATTGGCTTTCTTTGCAACATCTTTAATTGTTGATTTCATCACAAACTCGTTAAACGTTTAACCAAAATTTAATTCATTTAACCTTTAAAGTCAAGAGTCGCTCAAAAAATCGTTATAAAAAAGTTTTGGATGGTAAAAGCAGGTGCTTAAGCTTGATATGTAAAAAATATATTTATGGGAGTATAAATAAGATGATTACAAAAATGCGGCTCAATAATTCTCTCTACTTTCCCCTTACGATGGGCATGCTTTTTGTGATTACCATTATCGAATAAGTCCGAAGCATTTTTACAATTTCCATCCGGCGTCTTGAATTAATTAAATCGAAAAGAGATAATGCAAACTACCTCCTTCGGGAACATCTATCGTAGTAATTTTTTCTACTGGGGAATCATCATGGAATATTTTTGGGATCGACTTTATTATCAATTGCGTAAATTATATTATCCTAACTATTGTAATGCCTGAATGTTGTTTATAGCCTTTATATTCCCGATCTCCGTCATTCCCTGAATTATTGCATCTGAATGTTTTCCCCTAAATACTAATGGAAGAGTTGCCGTTAAAATTTTTAGATCAAGCAATAAGGAGGCGCGTTCATCATATTCAAGATCAAGTGAAACAAGATTTTTAATCCCCTTGGTTCTATCCCCAAACACCTGCCATAAACCTGTAATTCCGGGTTTTACGGTAATTAAGTTCCTAACATTGTAATTCTGCGGATATTTATTCTTTAACACTTCAAGGTCACTAATCGTTAAAGGGCGAGGACCAACTAAGCTCATCTCACCTTTCAGCACGTTGAAGATCTGAGGTAACTCATCCAATCCGGTTTTTCTAAGCCATCTGCAAAAAGTAGGCACATATTGAGATAAGTCCGGTTTGAAAAGAATATTTTCACTGTTTATCCGGTTATAGGGATTAATCTTGATGGTTCTAAACTTGTAAATGTTGAAGACCTGGTTATCTTCCGTTATGCCGCGCTCTTGAATTATCAGCGGAAATGATTTTAAGATTACCGTCAATACAATAGCTATCAACAACATGAAGGGAAACGCGGCTATTAAGATAACCGCGCTTAAGATAAAGTCGATTCTATTTTTTGCTTCAAAGTATTTTTTATCCGTCATTGCGTGATAATTAAATTTTCCGGTATTAAAAATTGTAGTGCCAAGCTATATACTTTGACACTACTTTAATTTAGATTTATAGAACGCTGATAGCTTGTTACAACTACTTAACGCGGCAATCCGCAATATAAGATGTTTAATTTTTGATGAATGATGTAAGCCCGAAAGCTTTCGGGACTCACCCAATTAGTAATGTCTAAGCTTTGGTTGGCTCTTACTTACTATTACGACATTTGTCGCCTGGTAATTTTTACTTATTTAATTTTGTTTCTGGATTTAGATCATAGTATAATTTAATATATTCTCTTACCACTTTCATTGATCTTCCTGTGATCTC
>JALNWB010000265.1 GCA_023231105.1 Ignavibacteriaceae bacterium
AAAAAAGTTGTTTTACACCGAAAAGCCGGAGTGATGGGAATTGGTTCAAGTTTTCAAATTTTAGGGAATATGGTCGGACCTGTTAGTTCAGGTTTTATTGGAGCTATATTTGGAGTACGCTATTCATTTATCCTTGCCGGGATTATTTTTCTATTCATTACAATTATTTCGTTAAAATTTGTAAAAGAATAAAACAAGATTTCATTTACCAAATCTAAATTTTACAAATACAATTGTAGCGTAAGCAACAATGTAGATTGGTAAACCAATCCACGCGCCAACTATTCCATAATGAAAATATACACCAAAGAGATAAGCCACAGGAACGAAAATAAGAATGTTCGAAACTACTTCCGCCACCATAACAAACATTGATTTACCACTTGCCTGCAAGGCATTTGCAAGTACGACTCCAATACCGTAAAAGATTTGAGCGATACCTGCTATCCTCATTGCCGGAACAGCTGTTGCGATTATTGGTTGTTCATTTGTAATCAGATTTAACAAATATTTTGGTAGAAAAACATAAATAAATGATAATGCGAGCGTATATATTGTTGCTATCTTCGCCGTTTCAAAAGCATATTTTTTTGCCAAAAAATTATTTGCTGCTCCAATATTATTTCCTACTAAAGTTTGCGCGGCAATGCCAAAACCGAAACAGGGGAGAAATGAAATGAATAATGTACTGACAATTGCCTGTGAAGCAGCTTGCTCTCTTAGTCCAATCAATCCGGTGATTGAAATGAATGAGAGAAATCCGATGAGAATAAAAATATTTTGAAAAGAGACAGGCAGCGAAATATTGTACAATGAACGAATAATCTTTGTTGAGAAATTAACGTGTCGATATAGAAAATATTTCACTCGATAAGAGGCACGCAGTGAAAAGAAAAAATAAAATGATGCATCAAACAACGTTGCTAAAGTTGATCCCAACCCTGACCCGGCAACTCCCATTTTAGGCAAACCGAATTCACCATAAATTAAAATGTAATTGAAAATAATATTTAAAAGATTTGTCAGTATTCCGGAAATCATAAATATTTTAGTGTTTCCGATCCCGAAAAAAAATCCACGGTAAGAAACAGTAATGAGAAAAAGAGGAAGACCAAGCAGTCGGAAGTAAATAAATCCACCGGCTAACCTGCCTACGTTAGCATCCTTTGCAAAAAGCTGTGCGAATTGTTCTGAGAAAAGCATTCCCAAAAGTGTTACCGCAAGTCCGAAAAAAAAACCGATATAAATCGAATTTTGTAAGATTTTGCCAATTGCTTCATATTTCTTTTCACCAAAAGAATTAGCGGTTAAAACATGTGTACCGGTAGCTAAACTTGAAAAAAAACTAACAACCGCCCAAGTAGCCAAAACACCGATTCCCATTGCCGCCAAAGTGTATTCGGGATTATCTAACCTGCCAACCATTGCAGCATCAACTAATGACAAAATCATTTGCGTTGATAAGCCGGCGATGGCTGGTAGAGCAATGTGCAGGATATTTTTTAAATATAGTTTATCTGGTAATATCATTTGAAAACAAAATTACTAAAGGAATGGGGAATAAAAAATTATTATAAGAATAATTTGAAATTGGCTAACGTTTCTTTAATTTTGGACAGTTGATTTGGGGCTATAGCTCAGCTGGGAGAGCGCTTGAATGGCATTCAAGAGGTCAGCGGTTCGATCCCGCTTAGCTCCACTCAAATAAAACCTTATAAGATAATAACTTATAAGGTTTTTTTATTTTAAAATAAAGTTAAATTTTCTCAAAAATTACCAAACTGTACTCGTTTTGTACTCGAAATTGTAAAGCAAACTAAAAGCGAAGGTGCAATTTTTTCAGAGAGAACGAAGCAAAAGTAACAGCAGAACAGAAGGAGTGACAGAATCCCTTAGAGCGAAAGACGTGTTTTTTTGTGCCTTTACTGTTGCGAAATGGGAAGAATAATTGTGACTAAGTTTTCACTATACGAGTGGGTTAGGGTTTTGCTCCGGGTCCGGCAAATCTTTAGACTCGACTATCCATTTGGGGATAGAAATTTCAGATTTAGCTTTATCAATTCGTGTATGACTTTTTGGAAACCATTCAATCAATCCATCCGGGAAAACTATCTGCCAGGCTTTCTCGGTTTCATGTTCTATCTTTTGATATTTGTACTTGATCGAATTTTCAACGTCCATTCTGAATCCTAATATTGTTTTTAACGAAGGGAAAAACATTTATCTCTTCTCCTTAAAAATAAGAAAAAAAATTAAAGCCGCTTTAAGCGGCTTTGTCGTATTGTAACATGAAATCAATTTTATCATCACGATTATTCAGAACTAAAAAGAGTTCTTCAAGTTCTACTCTGCAATTATTTAAAGCGGAGATAGGGAACTTCTTGATCTCGGTTTTTGAAGTAGTCCCGAAAATCTTTTGAATGATCAGCGTCTTTAATTTCTTTTCTTCGGTAATTCTTGGACTGCCTAAATTGTTGAGTTCAAAAACCGCTTCGATCTTTTCCATCTGGATTTTTCTCTGCTGCTGTTTATCCAAATAATCAAAATCACTTCCGGGAGTCAAATTATCGTGGGTGGTTTCTTTAGAGACTTCTCCCATCTCCAATCCAAGGATAAATTTAATAACCGGTCTGAATGCTTTATACGAAGGCATGATAAAAGATTTTCCGTTGATAGTGTCACTTCTATCCTTTAAAACAAAAGCAACATTATTCTGGATCGGTCGGTTATTTTTATCAATATCTTTTTCAAGGCTCATCCAAACATTAAGATCAGTTTCATAAGGAGTTTCACCGGCTATTTTCATTTTCACTCCCGATTTAACAAACTGTCCTTTCTCAGTTACTTTGCCGGATTCATCAAGTTGATCATCTTCTTTTTCATACTCAAAACCACCGCGACCGGTAAAAACTATGCTGCCTTCGGTGTTTACAAATCTGTCAGAAAATTCCTCTTGCCAAACCGGAAGGATTTTTCCCCAGTCCATTAAGGTCATAAAAGATTTTTTGTTTTTAGTTTTATAATCTTTAATGAACTGATAATAAATTTTAGTGAGTGAATCAATAAAGAGAAAATCAATTTCACCGGACTTAAGAAAATCAAAAGCGGCGTGAACATCTGAAAGGGAACACGTATCCTTTAACACTACTTCGATGTTAGCCCTCTTAAAAATTGGGATTAAAAATCTACTCCCTTTTTCATTATCGATTATCAAAATCGGCTTTGTACATTTTAAATCTTTGTAAGCTCCAATTACAAAGTCTGTAGCGGTGCGGGATTTTCCGGCTCCTTGCATTCCCCCGAAGCTGGCTTTGATAAAATGATTTTCTGCGGTGAGTTTGGTTGCGAAATCTGAAAGTTTCATGGTTAGTACTCCTTTAATGATTGTTATTACTGTTTGTGATTGCTTTATATATGAGGTAGTCAAGCTGTTTTAAGAAGGCAGTGTTATCGGCTTTATAAGCATTATAAACAATATCATCAAAATGATCGTTTAAGATTGCCTCACCGATAAAGAGCTGAATTGTTTTAAGTTCCTTTTCCTTAATATCATCTAAGAAGGTATAAAAAGGATTGAGAAACTCTTTCGTTTGCCTAACGAAAAAATCTTTATCGTTATTGAAATCGGGTTTTGCCGATTGAATAATATTTAATTCCATAAATGCTCCAAGTTTTAAGAAGTAAATAAAAGAA
>JALNWB010000266.1 GCA_023231105.1 Ignavibacteriaceae bacterium
ACATTGAATGCTTATTTACATTAAAAAATATTTTTATTGAATATCCACATGGAGAAGAAATGCAATATGCAAAATTAGGTCGAAGCGGTTTAAAGGTGAGTAAACTTTGTCTTGGTACAATGAACTTTGGGTCATTCACATCGGAAAAAGACAGTTTTGAAATAATGAATCGCGCATTAGAACTCGGGATCAATTTTTTTGATACTGCAAATGTTTATGGTGGCAAAAAAGGAGGAGGCATTACCGAGAAACTTATTGGAAAATGGTTAGAAGAGAATAAAGACCGGAGAAACAACATCGTGCTGGCAAGTAAAGTATACGGAGAAATGGGAGATAGGGTGAATGAAAAACATCTCTCCGCTTATCATATAAAAAAAGCTTGTGAAGATAGTCTGAAAAGATTGAAGACCGATCATATTGATTTATACCAAATGCATCATGTTCATCGGGAGACTCCGTGGGATGAAATTTGGCAGGCAATGGAACAACTGATACGTGAAGGGAAAATAATCTACGTTGGCAGCAGTAATTTCGCTGGATGGGATATTGCAACTGCAAACGAAGAAGCGCGAAAAAGAAATTTACTTGGATTGATTAGTGAGCAAAGTAAATACAATCTTTTCAATCGTAAAATTGAGCGAGAGATAATTCCTGCATGCAAGTATTATGGAGTCGGAATAATTCCCTGGAGTCCGCTTGAAGGAGGTTTACTTGGAGGTGTACTTAAAAATTCAAACGAAGGGCGAAGAAATTCTGAAGAAATGATCAATAAATTAAAAATTAATCGAGAGCAAATTGAAAAGTGGGAAATCTTTTGTGATGAATTAGGAGAGGAACCCGCTAACACTGCACTGGCATGGCTTATAAATCAAGCCGGTGTTACTTCCCCAATCATTGGACCAAGAACGCTTCATCAATTAGAAACTTCACTTAGAGCTTTGGAAATTAAATTTACCGAAGAATCACTCTCAAAGATTGATACTATATTTCCTCCGGCTGGAATATCTCCTCAGTATTATGCGTGGTAGAGAAGATGAATGCTGTCCGGAAGATAGAGATGTTTGTTATGAAAGATTTTATGTACAATAAAATTCTTAAAATTATTCTGTGCTTTCTTATTTTTTTAATCGGAATAAATGCTCAACAAATAAATATCAACCGGATAGAGCAGATGCCAAATCTTCCATCTCCTTATGAAATGAGAAACTGGAAAAAAGTTACTGCAGGTTATGATAGTCTTGTTTTCGATATTAATCGTACCGGGCAATATCTTCCGCTGATTTGGATAAATAATAATACGATTAATTATCCCGCACACAACAGCTTTGGTCTTCATACGGTAGTTGGAACAAAATCGCCATCTTCCGCAGAAACTATAAATCTTATTCCGGCCACTATTGGAGCCTCTTTAACCGGCATCGATAAAAGTAATCAGAACGGAAACAATTGGGTGTTGATGTGCGAAGAATATTTTAATAAAACGAATAATGCAAATGTTTATCTTAATCATCCGACCGGCAGCAACTGGGATGATTGGTGGTATGATGTAATGCCGAATATTTTTTTCTATCAATTATATAAACAGTATCCGGCAACTGGAGATTTTCCAAATCAATTTACAAAAGTTGCCGATAGATGGTTGGATGCTGTAAAAACAATGGGAGGAAGCACAACTCCCTGGAAAACTCCATATATGAATTATCGTGCATTTGATCTTATGCTGATGAAACCGCTTTCATCCGGTGTAGTTGAACCGGAAGCTGCAGGCGCTCTTGCCTGGATACTTTACAATGCATACTTGGAAACCAAAAATGAAAAATACAGAATCGGCGCTGAGTGGTGTTTGGAATTTCTAAACTCTTTAACTACGAATCCTTCTTACGAATTGCAATTGCCATACGGTGTTTATGCCGCTACAAGAATGAATGCAGAACTTGGAACAAAATACGATATTTCAAAAATGATAAATTGGTGTTTTGATGTTGGGCAGCTTCGCCAATGGGGCGCTATACTTGGAAAATGGGGAGGCTATGATATCAACGGTTTAATTGGTGAAGTGAACGGTTCAAATGACTACGCATTTCTCATGAATACATTTGAACAAGTGGGAGCGCTCGTTCCGTTAGTCCGTTACGATGACCGTTTTACGCGTGCAATTAGTAAATGGGTTTTAAATGCCGCTAACTCTGCGCGATTGTTTTACACCAACTATCTTCCGGATCAATATCAAGATAGCGAAGAATGGGCGCATCAGTACGATCCAAATTCTTATATTGGGCATGAAGCGCTTCGACAAAATCAATTTGCAGTTAGTCCATATGCTACCGGTGATGCAATCAGCGGAGGTTGGGGATCGACCAATCTTGCGCTTTATGGTTCATCGCACGTTGGAATATTAGGTGGAATTATCGACACAACAAATGTTTCGATGATATTAAAATTAGATTTACTTAAGACGGATTATTTTCATAAAGTTGCTTTCCCAACTTTTCTGTATTACAATCCTTATCCAACTGAAAAATCAATTCTTATAAATGTTGGAAATGAAGCGCACGATATTTATGATGCAGTTTCCAATACGGTAATAAAATCAACAGTAACAGGTGAAACATCAATTATAATTCCAGCCGATGCTGCTGTAATTGCAGTGATAATTCCTACCGGAAGTACAATTACCTATGAGAATGAAAAAGCCTTGGTAAATAATGTGGTGATTGATTTTCATTCCGGTCAAAGTGCAACTAATTATTCACCCCGAATCAAATCACTTTCAGCAGTAAAACAAATTGTCACATTAGGAGATTCTACAAAAATTTATTGCTCAGCGGTTGATGTTGATAATGACCCGATAAATTATGAATGGTCTGCATCAGGCGGAAGTATTGTGGGAAACGGATCAATTGCATCCTGGTGGCCACCTTCAACTTCCGGGAAATATTCAATCAAGTGTAAAGTAAGTGATAATAACGGCGGTGTAATTTCTGATTCAATATTGATTGATGCGATGGAATTTATTAATACTGCGCCGGCAATAAATAAAATTACCGCGCATCCAAGAAAAATTCATCTCGGATCGACTACGAAAATAAATTGTTTTGCTTCAGATGTTGATGGAGATACACTAACTTACAATTGGTC
This sequence comes from Ignavibacteriaceae bacterium, assembly GCA_023231105.1. Classification (GTDB taxonomy): domain Bacteria; phylum Bacteroidota; class Ignavibacteria; order Ignavibacteriales; family Ignavibacteriaceae; genus UBA1563. The sequence continues at coordinate 3,139 of JALNWB010000266.1, forward strand.
GGCAGCTTTTGGAACACTTGCCGGAAGTGATACTTCTGTAACATGGACCGCGCCGGTTAATGCCGGAAATTACTACATCTTTTGTTTAGTAAATGATGGTCGTGGAGGAACAGCGCTTGATAGCATTGGTGTTTCTGTTCGTGATACCACAATTAAGCAAACAGGCGATCCTGTTGCATTTTATCCTTTCTCCGGTAATGCAAATGATGTAAGCGGATTTAATAATAATGGGACAATCTCCGGCGCCGCACTAACAACAGATCGTTTTGGAAATGCTGCAAGCGCTTATTTGTTCAACGGTTTAAATAACAATATTAAAATTACAAGCAGTTCAAGTTTAAACTTTCAGAATAGTGTCACAATTAATTTTTGGATAAAAGTCGGCGAGTTTTTCGATAGGGAAGCGTATCCTCTTTCGCACGGCAATTGGGAGAATCGATGGAAAATTTCAATTACAAATAAACATATAAGATGGACAGTCAAAACTAGCACCGGGATCAAAGACCTTGATTCGGAAACGGAGTTAGTAAAAAATAATCTGTACAAT
>JALNWB010000267.1 GCA_023231105.1 Ignavibacteriaceae bacterium
ATATGATTTTACTTTCTTCAAAATAAACTGAACCCGTTTAGAATTAGATTTCCCTTTTCTGAAACCAAAAGCTTCCAGACAATCAACGATGTAAAAACTACTTTTAGCTGCTTGTTCAATATAAAATTCAAATGGAAATATTTTTTGTTTATGGATTTCTTTCTCAATCACTTTGCCGTCTTTGTTGAAAATAAACTCATTGGTATGAATTCTGCTTTGCTTGTTATATATACTGCAATGTTCAATCTTTTGGTTATCATAATCATAAACTTTTTTTCTTCCATTCAGATGAACCAAACTATTATTTTCTAAACTTACATCAAAAGTAAAAACACCATCATCATTCAAAATTGCAGAAACACCAGATAGCAACTGAGCAAAACCTTTTTTTGATGTCAAGTAGTTAACCGTATCGAATGCAGCAAGAACAAAATTAAAATTAGTTTTAAATGGAAGTGCGTTCATATCGCAGCATATTTTATTTTTTTTGAATTTTCCATTGGCAAGAAATTCAAAGGATTTATCCGACAAATAATAATGAGGGAATTTTCGACTTAACGCATTAGCTAATTTTCCATTCCCACCACCAATTTCCAAAACATTGTTCACAGAAATATTGTACTTGTGCGTTATTTCAAAAAGATATTTCGCCCATAATGAGTAATCGATATTTTTCATCAAAACATTATAAAATCCGGCAAGAGAAGAGTAATTCTTTTTAAGAGACGGCGTCATTTTTCATCCGGTTTTCACAAATCAGAACAGCTACTTTAGCCGCATGAATTATACTTGATGGGTCGGCTATTCCTTTGCCGGCAATATCATAAGCAGTTCCATGATCGGGGGAAGTTCGGACAATCGGCAATCCGGCAGTATAATTTACACCGTCTGAAAAGCTTAACATTTTAAAAGGAATTAACACTTGATCGTGATACGCACCGATTACAACATCAAAAAGTTTGTAAGCATGCATTCCAAAAAATGCATCTGCGGGAAATGGTCCGGACACTTGGTCCTTGAATTCATCGATCAAAGGTGATAAAATATTTTCCTCTTCATTTCCCAATAAACCATTTTCTCCGGCATGAGGATTAACACCTAACAAAGCTATTCTTGGATTTTCTATCTTAAAATCTTTTTTTAGCGTATCGATAACAATATTCAACTTTTTTTTGATGAGATTTTTTTCTAGGGAAAATGAAACAGTTTTTAACGGAATATGAATAGTTAAAAGAGCAGCTTTTATTTTAGCCGAATGAAAAAACATTACAACATTTTCTGTATTTGTCCAAGATGCAAACAATTCAGTATGCCCCGGGAATTCAATTCCAGCCTTGTGGAAAGCATCCTTTGAAATCGGCGCCGTGATGATACAATCGGCAAAATTATTTTTAACTGCATAAAAAGATTCTTGCAGTGACCGGAATGCAATTTCACCGGATGATCTTGTCGGTTTCCCAAAAGTAATTTTTGCTTTACCCAAATTTATAATTGAAACGATATTCTTTTTAGGCGAACTCTGTTCCGGCGATTTCACAATTTCATATTCAAAATTGATTTGAAGAACGTCTAAGGTTTCTTCAAAAACATTTTTAGGAACTGCGAAATAAAGTTTGTGTTTTTTCTTTTTATAAAAATCGGAGAGTGTTTTAATTACTATCTCAGGACCGATACCGTTGCAATCACCGCAGGTAAAAAAAAGTCTCATTATTCTTTCACCAATTCATAATTACCGTTGCCAGCACGATCGCGGAAATAATATTTTTTGTTTCGCTCTTTATAGAACCATATTTCCAAATTTCTCCCATTTAATGAAGAAGTTCTTTCTGTGGAAGTTGGTGGACCAAATTGGATGTAGATTTTACCCCGGTCTGTTAAAATACCGTCTGGTGTAGTAAAGTTTGAAAAAGTTTTCTGTGCATAATCTGTGCGGGAATAAAACTCAGCCATCAAATCATTGTAAGTAGAATTTGGTGTTGGATCATATTTCTGCCAATACTTAAAAAAATTTTTGTATCCGAATTTACCGGAATCATTTTTTAATGAATCAATCACAGATTTTGGTTCAATTATGCCTAAAGCTTTGAGAGATATTTCATAATTCAAAAGTGAATGAGGTTTGTCCCACCATTTCACTTCGAGAAATGATTGCTGATTCTTGTTTTCTTTAATTGTAAACTTCCCTTCAGGTAATTTTAAGGAAACGTCCTTAAAAAGAAAATTTCTGCCGGGGGATTTTTTTTGCGGATCAAGGTAAATTCCTAATGAATCTTCTTCAAGAAGAAAAGCATTTTCAATGGTTGAATTCGAATAAAACGAAAGAAAGTCTGTGTGAGATTGAAATTTCAAACTAAGAGAATCGCTTCTCACCAAAGGAGATACCGGTTCATAAATAAAAGAATAAGCATTCGGCGAAAATGGTATGGTTTTTCTTTTATTTGCTAAATAATATTTCCCATTTCCACCGAGAGAAACTATATAACTTTTCGGTTGATGTAGTGCAAGATCAATCGAAAACTTCGGGATCGTAAAATCTTTATTTGTTAAAAGGTCGGTTAGAGTAATTGATAGAAAATATTTTTTCTTCTCAAGATTTACATTTAATAGTCCTTGAACAGATTTATTTTTACTGATCGTTTCATCAAATTCGGAAACTGTAACTACTTTGTCTTCGTTTGCCCGCGAGATATTGTTTGTTGAAGAATCTTGCAGTTCAAGGGTTATTCGAATCCTTGTTGTATATCTTTCTCCATCTTTTAAGAAGGTGAGTTCATCATAATTGATCCGGTATGCAAACTGAAATATTCCGTTACCCGAATCCGGCTGCGAATAATAATATTCGTAAAGTAACGGAGATTCAAATTCAAATTTCTGACCCCAAAGAGGTAATGAGAGAAACGAAAAAAAAAGGATCGCGATTAATTTTTTCATATATAATTCAAGATAAAATTAGAATACTTCTCCCGATCCGGAACCTTGGGGACGGGACTTTTCCTTCCGTCAATAATCTTTTAAGAAAAGTTCTTTAGTTAACTATTCATGTTCAACAAAAATTCTTTATTATTTTTTGTTCCTTTCATCTTGGAAGTCATAAACTCCATAGCTTCAACAGGATTAAAATCACTTAAGATTTTTCTTAAAATCCAGAGACGAGCCAAATCATCTTCTTTGATCAACAAATCTTCGCGTCTTGTTCCGGAACGGTTTACATCGATTGCCGGGAAGATTCTTCTATCACTCAAATCTCTATTGAGTACAACTTCCATATTTCCCGTACCTTTGAATTCTTCAAAGATAACATCATCCATTCTGCTTCCGGTATCAATTAAAGCGGTTGCAATAATGGTTAGACTTCCGCCGTCTTCGGTATTACGAGCGGCGCCGAAAAATCTTTTTGGTTTGTGTAATGCATTTGAGTCAACACCGCCGGAAAGGATTCTACCGGAGTGCGGAACAACAATATTGTTAGCGCGCGCTAAACGTGTAATACTATCCAATAAAATTACCACATCTTCGTTCGCTTCAACTAAACGTTTTGCTTTTTCAATCACCATATCAGCAACCTGGATGTGGCGGTCTGCAGGTTCATCAAAAGTTGAACTGATAACTTCAGCTTTAACGCTTCGTTCC
>JALNWB010000268.1 GCA_023231105.1 Ignavibacteriaceae bacterium
CCAACTCATAAAATTCTTTTTGTGGTTTTACAAAACCAACTTCGCAGGACAAATAAACTTTATCGAAATAATCATAGCCATTACGCTCACGAGTAATATCGGCCATATAGGGGAAAGTGTCCGATAAAACTGCTGTAACATATCCATTGGTTTTTAAATTTTTAAGCATATTTACAACCTCTTCGTAAAGTTCAAAATGTTCATTAAATAATTTGCGAGCTAACTCCTTCACATTTACCGGCATTGATTTATTTATACGTTGCGAAAATTTCAACCAGAAGCTATCTTCATCTAATAATCCCTTATCAAGTTGTTCAAAAAGATCACGGGTCATTTTTTTTGCATATTCTTTTTCTTCCGCAGATAGACTAAAAATTGACTCGACATCATCAAAAAAATACTTATTTATTACTTTAACCACCCCATTATAATCAAATATAATTGCTCTTATCATAATTTTTTATATTTATTCTTTTGAATTATAACACGATTTATATTCTTTTACATTTTTAAGACAACTAATTATTTTATCATTTTGTTCCGGTTTTCCAATTGTTAATCTCATGGAATTTTCTTCTTCATAATATCGAGAAAATATTCGATTTTGCTCTAAATAATCCTTCATTTTCGAAAGACTTCCATTTATTTTTATAAATAAAAAATTTGCTTCAGATGGATAAACCGTAAGTGATGGAAGTTTATTAAGGGAATTATAAATTCTTTCCCGTTCACTTATAATTTTTTTAATTTTTTTCTGGATAGAATAAAAATCATTTAATGCCACGATGCCTCCAATCTCAGCTGCTAAATTAACATTAAAAGGAAGTTTTATCTTTATAATTTCATCAATAAAAATAGGAGACATTATTACATAACCCAATCGCAAACCAGCCAATCCTGCCCATTTGCTTAAGGATCTCAAAACTATAAGATTATTATATTCCCTACACAGCGGAATAAATGTTTTATTGCTAAATTCAAAATATGCTTCGTCTACAAGAATCAATTTTCCGGTATTTAGCAGCTTCCTAATATCGGGTTCTGTTACGGTGTTTCCTGTTGGATTGTTCGGAGAACAAATAAGTATAACTTTAGTTTTGTTGCTTATTTTTTTCAATATTTCATCAACTCTCAATGAGTAATCGGTATTTCTTTGTATACAAACATTTTTTCCCTTATTCAGACCAATAAGCATGGGGTACATTCCATAAGTAGGCGGACAGCTTATAATTTCGTCTCCTTCATCAATCACCATTCTTAGAACCAAATCCAACAACTCATCTGAACCTGATCCAACCATAATATGTTCTGTGCCCATACCTACATACTTAGATATAGCCTGTCTTAATTTTTTGTATTCAGGATCAGGATAGCGATTAAAAATATTTTTAGCTCGAATAAGCGCCGCTCTAACTACGATTGGCGAACCGTAGGGATTTTCTCCTTGATCTACTTTTATTATGTTATTTTCAGAACATTTATATTTCTCTTCAAGGTCCAACAAATAAGGGGCTGGATTATAAGTCGCCATTTTTAATATATCTTTTCTAATAAATTTTGCTAAATCTGCATTTTCCATGTATATAAAAATTTATTGAGCTCCAATTAGAGGTTTTACAAACGGAAGAATAAAAGGTTTATTTTTATCAGCGGATTCTATTAGGAAATTAGTTGCCTCTGTCAAACTTTGTCCAATAGTTACAACACCATGGTCCTTTAAAAAAACGACGTTCGCTTTTTTTAATAGAGGTATTATATCAAGGCCAAGTTCAATTGTTCCATATGGTATCTCTTCTAAAGTAGATGGAATATTTTTATCTTCTTTTGGGCCAACATTAACATGGGCTATTGCTTTTACGTCTGGCATTTCTTCATATATTGTCCAATGATTAATAGACTCAGAAGATGGGCCCTTCGATCCAAAAAAATAAATATTTTCGCGGTTCGCCTCTGCCACAAAAATAATTTCATCAGCATGCAAGTTATCCAAAGCTGACCCCGTAGATGTAACTAACATTCCTCCAGGGACTTTGATGCTTAAATTTCCGCCACTTCCGACCGATAATCCGTTTTTACCTATTAGTTTACCGCAATCTATAAAATCTTGGGCATATTTATCTATTAAGGTTTGTATATTTATTGAATCTGGTCTTGTCGCTCCGTCTTCGTATTTCATCTTATTTAGATTACAAAAATAGATCATCTATCTTTGTAGCCGATTAATAATATTTTTAAATGATTTATTAAAAATTCATCTAACTCTATATTACTACTTTTAATATATTTTGTCAATGAGTAAACCAATCGCTGTTGCCAAAAATCCAAGAAGTTAATCTCGATATTTTTTAGAAATAAAAAAAGAACCCCCAGATGCGCGATGCAAACAGGGGTTTTATGTTGCTAACATTTTTTAAATCCATATGTGGTTTTGTGTTGCGGAAATTCAGTCATAGCCTCATATCCGAATTTTCGCAAAACTGCTTCCACTCCGGTCGATGTTTCTTCGCCGTTTATAATGTGGTAAGAAGCTACCGCAAGATTAACAGCGTTACTCATCAACACTTTTTTTGCGCCCTCTATTGCCCTGATCTCTGAACCTTCGATATCCATTTTAATGAAATCGACTTTACTTATTCCCAACCTTTCCAATTCGTTGTCGATCGAAACAGCGGACATCTCAACGGCATAAGGGCTCGCGTTGAAGAAGAAAGACGCTCCGGCTGTGTGTTTGTTGTTAAACTTGAGAGTTTTGTCTTCACTCCATAGGGCCTTGTTTACGACTATCACGTTCGTCAATCCATTCAGCCTAATATTGGCTTCAAGCTTCATGCAATTTTCCGTGTCGGGCTCAAATACGATAACCCTGCCCGTTTCTCCGACGGCCTTTGCGGCATAAATCGAGAATGTTCCTTCATAGCCGCCGGCATCAATCACAACATCTCCGGGCCTCAAATCGTAGTGCCTTAAATAGCCCAAATTCTCTTTGCGGAATGAGGCTCTCCATGGCTGATATTCCATATCGTAGGGGGTTAAATTCACACCAGACCAGCTGTCGAATTTTAATTTCTGCCCCCTGAAACTTATTTCCACGCAATCACTGCACCACACTCTTTCTGACATTAATTCTTGCAGATTTCTCCTAATCTCCTCGTCTGAAGAGCTTGAATTGTCTACAACAATGTCGTAATCGAGATCAATCCTTTTGGTATCAGCATAAATTTTGTCCAATTCTTCCTTCGTCCATCTCACGTGCGTGCTCTTCGGTCTTTGTTGCAATCTCCTTCGAGCCAATTTGATGGGCGTGTCGACATAAATTATTCTGACATCAGCAACTTGCTGAAGTTTTCTCAGAATAGCCGAGGCATATGGCCTACTCATTGTATTCTCAAAGCAAATTTTACCTCTCTTGTCTAAAAATTCAAAAATGGCTTTTTCGGCCAAGGGTTCGGCTAGCTTCAAAAAATCATCGGGATGATCTTTTTGTGCTTCAATGAAAATGTCTTCATATTCAAAAAAAGGAA
>JALNWB010000269.1 GCA_023231105.1 Ignavibacteriaceae bacterium
CAGGAAGAAGTTGCAAGTTTTAATCAGCAGATAAAAAATCTTGGGATGATCAATCCTCTTGCCTATTCGGAATATGAAGAAGAAAAGGAACGGTTTGATTTTCTTTCTAAACAAAGAAATGATTTGCTTGATTCCGAAAGAGATCTGGTGCAGACCATTGATGAAATAAACGTTACAGCGCAGCAACTGTTCATGGAAACTTTTGAAAAGATCCGCGAACATTTTATTAGAATTTTTAGAGGATTGTTTAATCCCGGTGACGAAGCTGATTTAAAATTGGAAGAAGCGATTGATCCCCTTGAAGCAAAAATTGAAATTATTGCAAAGCCGAAAGGGAAACGCCCGACTTCAATTGAACTTCTTTCCGGTGGAGAAAAAACCCTAACTGCAATTGCGTTGTTGTTTGCAATTTATCTCGTAAAGCCAAGTCCATTTTGTATTCTTGACGAAATTGATGCGCCGCTTGATGATGCAAACGTTGACCGTTTCACCCGCATTCTAAAAGACTTTAGCGAGAACACACAGTTTATTGTTGTTACGCATAATAAGCGGACAATGGAAGCCTGCGATACGCTCTACGGCGTTACCATGCAGGAAGAAGGGGTTTCAAAACTCGTCAGCGTTCGTTTTGATGAGGAGTTAAATGTCGCATAACTTCTCCAAAATATTTTTTTGTAAAAACAAATTTTGTTCTTTACTCTTTCTTTTTTTTGTATTGAACTCGACTGCGGTTTTGGGTCAGTGGATTACAAATTCAGAATTGAATACACAGCTTGTATTCGATTCCGCAAACCCGGTAAACATTTCATCGCTGGAAGACGGTAACGGCGGAGCTTTTCTTTTTTGGCAGGATACAAAACCAAATGCTTCTGCAAATGTTTTCTTTCTTCACTTTGATAATGACGGAAATGTGAGTTTTCGCGCAGACGGAAAAAGCGTAAGTACGGCAATTGGCGAGAAAAAAAATCCTATTGCCGCGGGAAATAATTCACACACTGCTGTTGTACTATGGAATGATTATTCCTCCGCAAACCGTGGCGCACTTTATGGGCAACTTGTTAAAAGCAACGGCAAACTTGTTTGGAATGATTCCGGTTTGAAAATATCAAAGGGACAAAATACTCTTGTTAATTGCGGCGTCGCTTTGGATCAAAAGAACACTTCCTACTTTACTTATATCGAAAAATCCGATGCAGCTCCAACGGAATATTATTTAAAACTGCAAATAGTTTCAGAAACAGGAGCAACAAAATTTTTAAATGATGGATTGCTTATTAGTAAATCCTTTTCGGCAAAAAACAATTCAACAGTTTTTCCTGACGAAAAAGGCGGGTGTTTTGTTTTGTGGGGAGAAAATGAAAACAAAATTTATCAAATCCACGCACAATATGTTGATGAACGCGGAAAACTTTTGTGGAAAGAAGTTGTTGATATTTCGGGACATTCAAAAAGCATTACCGGTTACCATGCTATACTTGCAAAGCCGGGACTACTTTACGTTTACTGGCAAAACCTTGGGAAGAATAAAACTATTTCCCATCAATTCTTAACATCAAGCGGAAAAACATTATTAGAAGAACGCCGTAAGATCGTTACAAAACAAAAGGGAAATCAGGTAAATCCGCAGGCGGTTTTAGCGGGCGATTCAACTATAATGCTTAGCTGGGTGAAAGATTTAAACGGCAGGAAAAATATTTACATTCAAAAATTTAAAGCGAATGGAAATCCCGTTTGGAATTCCGAAGGAATTTCTGTCGCAAAAACAAAAGACGATCAATTCGGACAAGCAATTGTTTCGGGTGAAAAAAACGTAGTAATTCTTGCTTGGCTTGATCAAACGAATCAATCACAAAAGCCAACTGTTTTTGCTCAAAAAATTTCTTCAAAGAAAGAATTATTGTGGAATGATGAAGGAACGCCCGTTGCAGTAGATAAAAATTCCGACAAAAGTTATCTCTCTCTTTTTTCTGATCAAAAAGGAGGAGTAATTGTGTTGTTTAAAGACAAACGCAAAGAAGGAACCGGAATTTATGGGCAGCGGTTATTCAGCGCAAAAACATTAGTCTCGCAAATAACAAATTTCGCGGCAAAAGTTGTTTCGGATTCGGTTCAACTTTCCTGGACGGTAACGAATGAATCGGATTTGTTTACTTACAAAATTGAAAAGATGAATGAAAAAGACGCGGTCGAAAACGTTTGGCAATCAGTTGCTTCGGTTTATTCTTCAAGCGTCGGGAAGACAAATGAATATACGGCAACAGAACCGTTGGACGATGCAGGAACGGTTTACTTTCGGCTTTCCCAAATTGGCAGAGACGGCAAGAAAAACTTTTCGGCAATTGAAAAAATCACTTTTGCACCGGCAACTGCTGATGAAAATTATGTTGTTCAAAATTCGCCGAATCCTTTTTCAGGAAAAACTACGATAGTTTTTCACTTGACGAATCCGAGTGAAGTTAAAATCGAGATATTTAATTCAAGGGTCGAAAAAATAAATGAAATTCTCTTAACCGATACGCAAGCCGGAAAAAATAAATTTGTTTTTGATGGGAGCGCTCTAACTCCTGGAATTTATTTCTACCGTTTTACTTCCGGCGATTTTGTTGATGTGAAAAAAATGGTTGTAACAAAATAGCGTATGCAGAAGTTTAGTAAAGAAATGTTCTTATGAGTGTTGGTTTTGAACATGTAAAACGTGTTTATAAAATTTTTGTTGATTTTGACGGTACAATAACAAAGCAGGATATCGGCGAGCAACTTTTTTTGCAATTCGGCGAAACGGAAAAAGCCGAAGCAATAATTAAAAGAATAAGTGCAAGGGAACTCACATCTGTTGAAGGCTGGAAAGCATTATTTGAAATATTGAATCCGGTTTCAATTAATGAATTAACAAATTTTGTTCGTTCTTTTGAAATTGACGAAGCGTTTCATCGTCTTGTTTTGTTTTCACAGGAACATCAAGTTGAAATGATAATTCTCAGCGATGGTTTTGAATTTTACATCAAAACAATTTTGGAGAGAGAAAATATTGCAGGTATTCGAATATTTTCAAACCGGTTAATTGAAAATGGAACCGGAAAACCGCAACCGGTTTTTCCGTATCGCGATGAAGAATGTAAAGATTGCGCAAACTGTAAACGCAATCATGTGGTTGAAAACAGCGGCGATGATGAATTTACGATTTACATCGGAAACGGTAGTTCGGATGTTTGTCCCGCGCAATATTGTGATTTTATTTTTGCGAAAGATTCGCTTCGCAAATTTTGTGAAAAGGAAAAGGTGACCTTTTTCCCTTACGACAATTTTAACGATGTCGTCTCGAAATTGGAAACCTTGTTCGCAAAAAAGCGATTGAAGAAAAGACATCAAGCTGAATTGAAAAGAAAAAATTTGTACAAATTAGGATAATGGTCATTGGTCATCAGTCAGTGGACATTGGAAGTGAAGTTGTAAAATGAAATTAAGTGAACTGGAAGTCTTTAATCTTGCAATGGAGCTTGGTGAAATGGTTTGGAA
>JALNWB010000270.1 GCA_023231105.1 Ignavibacteriaceae bacterium
ACGTTCCCCTTCGAGTCGATGAAGCAGATCGACTGGGCGCAGATGCACCCCTTGCCGCCGCCCGTGGAGAACGTCAGGGACCGGGGCTGGAATTTCTCACCCTCTTCCTTCATCTTCTGGAGGCGCACCCGGTAGTAGTGCGGCGCGCAGGTGGGCCGCACGAGCATCTCCGTCTCCTGCTTCTCCATCCGGTAGTGCCACTCCAGGATCTCCTCGTAATCCTCCTTGCTGATCAGCTCGCTCATGATCGCCTCGCCCCGGCCCGTGGGGACGATCATGAACATGTACCACGCGTGGGCGCCGATCGACTTCGCCAGCTTGCAGGTGGCCGCGATGTCGTTCTGGTTCCTCTTGGTGAAGGAGGAGTTGACGATGAACTGCATCCCGTTGCGGTTGAAGATCTCCGCCGCCCGCAGCGTCGCCTCGAACGCCCCCGGCTGATTGCGGAAGTCGTCGTGCACCGCCGCGGTGGAGCCGTCCAGCGACAGGGAGCAGATCCGGATTCCCGACTCCTTCATCCTTCCGACGACCTCGTCCGTGACGAGCACGCCGTTCGTGGCGATGCACATCCGGAACCCCTTCTCCGTCCCGTACTTCGCGATCTCGAAGAGGTCCTTCCGCAGGAGCGGCTCCCCGCCGGAGAGCACCAGGACCGGCTTGGAGATCTCCGCGATGTCGTCGATCAGCTGTTTCGCCTCGGCGAGCGAAAAATCCGTGTCGTGCGATATCATCGAGGAGGAGGCCCGGCAATGGATGCAGTTCAGGTTGCATCGGCCGGTCACTTCCCAGGCGATCCACTTCGGGATGAACTCTTCCTTGGCCAAGGTGTATCCTTTCCGTAAGCCGTAACCACGTATTATAACCCGCCGGGCACCGGGAGGCGACCGATGGCGAGAAAACGCAGGAAGAGGTACCACCCTCCCGGGACGCAGCCCGGGACGCTCGCGGCGCACGCCGAGGCGGGTGACGCGCCGGTCCGGATCACATCTTTCCTGTACGATGTGAACCGGTGCGAGGAGAGGACGGTTTCTCCCTCCGAGGTCTCCTCCCTGTCTCCCCCGGAGGGAGGGGTGCTCTGGATCGACGTGGAGGGGTTGTCCGACCCTGCTGTCGTCCGAGTGATCGGGGAACGGTTCGGGTTCCATACCCTCGCGCTGGAGGATGTGCTGAACGTCCCGCAGCGCCCGAAGGTCGAATGGTACGACGAGCACCTTCTGGTCGTGCTGCGGGAGATCCGCCACCCGGAACCCGCCGAACAGGTCTCGTTTTTCCTTGGGGACCGCGTGGTAGTCTCCTTCCAGGAGCGCCCCGGGGACTGCTTCGATCCCGTCCGGGACCGTCTGCGCCTGGGGAAGGGGCGGATCCGGTCCGAGGGGGCGGACTTCCTCCTCTACGCCCTGTGCGACCTGGTGCTGGACGCGTTCTTCCCCACGCTCGAAAAGCTGGGCGACGAGGTGGAGGAGATGGAGGAGCGGGTGCTCGTCTCCCCCGTGCCGGAAACGTTCCTCGCCATCCGGCGCCTGAAAAGGGACCTGCTCGCGGTGCGCCACGCGGTGTGGCCCGCCCGGGACGCGCTGAACCTGCTGCTGATCGAGGAGCACGCCCTGATCCGCCCCGGGACCAAGGTGTTCCTGCGCGACTGCTACGACCACACGATCCAGCTGATGGACATGGTGGAGACGTTCCGGGAAATGGCATCGGGGCTGGTGGACGAATACATGTCGGCCGTGTCGAACCGGATGAACGAGATCATGAAGGTGCTCACGGTCATGGCGACCATCTTCATCCCATTGACCTTCATCGTCGGGCTCTACGGGATGAACTTCGACACGAAGGCGTCGCCGTACAACATGCCGGAGCTGACCTGGGCGTACGGCTACCCGGTCCTCCTGCTCTTCATGGCGGCCGTGTCGGGCGGGATGCTGTACTACTTCCGGAGGAAGAGGTGGATCTGAGACGTCGCGGATAAACATCCGGGGGGAGCGGCCATGCGCAGGAAACCCATCGGGATACTCATCATCGTCGTTCTCCTGCTCGCGGGGGCCGCGGCGTATCTTCTCCTCCGGAAGGGAGACGGCGCGGGCGTCATCCGGGTTTCCGGAAACATCGAGGCCGTCACGGTCGAGGTGAGCTTCAAGATCCCCGGGAGGATCGTCGAGCGTCCTGTCGACGAGGGGATGACGGTGGCCGCGGGGCGGCTCGTGGCGCGGCTGGACGACACGGATCTGTCCGACGACGTCCGGATGCGGGAGGCGGAGCTCTCGGAGGCGGACGCCGCCCTGCGGGAACTGACGGCCGGGTCGAGGCCCCAGGAGGTCGCGCGCGCGGAGGCCGAGCTTCGCCGCGCGGAGGCGCAGCTCGCCGACCTGCTGGCCGGGGCGAGGCCCCAGGAGATCGAGTCCGCCCGGGCAGCGGTGGAGCGTGCGCGCGCTGACGCGGAGAAGGCCCGGAAGGACCACGAGCGGACCGAGGCGCTCCTCGCGCGGCAGCTGATCCCCCCGCAGGAGAACGATGCCGCACGGGCCGCCAGCGAGGTGGCGGCGGCGCGCCGGAAGGAGGCCGAGGAGGCGCTGGCTCTCACCCTGTCCGGTCCCCGGGTGGACCAGGTGGACCAGGCCCGCGCGGCCGTCGCGGCGGCGAGGGAGAGCCTCTCCCTGGTGAAGGAGGGGGCGAGGAAGGAGGCGATCGACCAGGCGCGGGCGCGGAGGAAGCAGGCGCGGGAAGGACTCGCGCTCGCGAGGACCCGGCTGTCGTACGCCGCCGTGTCATCGCCGTTGACCGGAACCGTCCTCTCCAGGAACGCCGAGCCGGGGGAATACGTCGCCGCGGGGACGCCGGTCGTGACGATCGCCGACCTGCGGGAAGTGTGGCTTCGGGGGTACATCGCCGAGACCGACCTCGGACGGATCAAGGCCGGACAGCGGGCCGTCGTGACGGCCGACTCCTACCCCGGGAAGATGTACGAGGGGCGGATCACGTTCATCTCCCCGGAGGCCGAGTTCACGCCCAAGAGCGTCCAGACGCAGCAGGAGCGCGTCAAGCTCGTCTACCGGATCAAGGTGACGGTTTCGAACCCGGCGACGGAGTTGAAGCCCGGCATGCCGGCGGACGCACGGATCCAGGCGCAATAGGCCGGGATCCCGGACGGGACGACCATGGATGCCATCCGGACGGAGGGGCTCACCCGGCGTTTCGGCGAGACGACCGCGGTCGACGGCCTGACCCTCTCCGTGGCGCCTGGGGAGATCTTCGGGCTGGTGGGGCCGGACGGGGCCGGCAAGACGACCACGATGCGGCTGCTCGCGGCGATTCTCGACCCCACCGGCGGCGACGCATGGGTCCTCGGAAACTCGGTCCGGGACGACGCCGCGAAGATCCACGAACGGATCGGCTACATGAGCCAGCGGTTCGGTCTCTACGCCGACCTCACCGTTCTCGAGAATCTCCATTTTCACGCCGACCTGTACGGTGTTCCCCGGCGGGACCGGGCGCCCC
>JALNWB010000271.1 GCA_023231105.1 Ignavibacteriaceae bacterium
ATATCTCTGGTGATAATCCTGCCTTCGGGCCCTGATCCGTGTAAATTATGATAACTAAGCCCATTCTCTCTGGCAATACGTTTTGCCTTGGGAGATATCCTGATTTTGGAGTCAAGGGCATTCTGAGCGATTTTCAGATCCTGAATTTCTGCAGAAGGTTGATTATTAAGAGGATTAGAGGCTACAGAAATAGTCTGATGAGGATTAAAAGAGGCTGTAGCTTCCCCGCTTTCGCCTATTACTGCAACATTGGTCAGAATAGGCACTTCGGCACCCTCAACAAAAAATTGATCCAACAGTATCCCATCGGCTGGTGATTCGAAGTCAAAAGCAGCCTTATCCGTTTCGTAGGAAAACAAAAGATCGCCGACAGAAACACTATCTCCATTATTTTTAAACCATTTGGTTATAACGCAAGTCTCCACTGTTTGGCCTTGCTTTGGCATTATTACTGCTATCGCCATTTTTATTTAAGTTGTTATGTTATTCGCTTATTCATTTGTGCCTTTATCCTTCAGGAAATCCTTTGTTCTTTTAATAAGTTCAGGATAAGAACCGTATGGTTCAAAAGGAGGAACAAACACACAGGTAAGATTAAGATCTTTACTGTTACTTGTATTTATACATTCATGCACTACACCTTTAACTGCATGAACAAGACTTCCTTTAATAACTTCATGTCTCTTCCCGTCCAGGATTACGGCACCATCATTATCAAAAAGA
This sequence comes from Ignavibacteriaceae bacterium, assembly GCA_023231105.1. Lineage (GTDB taxonomy): Bacteria > Bacteroidota > Ignavibacteria > Ignavibacteriales > Ignavibacteriaceae > UBA1563. The sequence goes on from JALNWB010000271.1 coordinate 724, forward strand.
ATATATTCATCACTTTCACGGTGTAAATGTCCGTCAGAGATACCTCCTGGAGGAATATTTACATGCACAATAGCCACCTTCTCTTCACCTGTTGTTTCAGGAGAGATTACAAGCCTGACCTTTCTTTTGATTATACTGCCAAACTCGGAGTACGGGAGTTTGTCTATGTCAAAAATGTCCATATAATTTTTTTAAGCATGCTCCTATTTTATATACATTACCTCCTTTACCGCATCTATGATTCTATCCACAGAAGGGATCGTCAATTTCTCCAGTTTACTGCTGTACGGTATAGGTGCCTGGGCAGAGGTCACCCGCTTTACTGGTGCATCGAGCCAGTCAATCGCAAGCTCCATGATGATAAATGCTATCTCCGCCCCGATGCCGCATACCTCATGGGCTTCATGGACAATTACTGCCCTGCCCGTTTTCTTAACTGAATTTATAATCGTCTCCTTATCCAATGGGACCAGTGTTCTGGGATCGATTATTTCTGCATCAATGCCCTGTTTTTCGAGAATTTCTGCTGCTTCCAACGCCTTGAGTACCATCCAGGAAGTCGCGATCACAGTTACATCTTTACCAGAGCGTTTGATATCGGCTTTTCCAAAGGGTATCGTGTAATCAGTATCCGGCACCTCACCCTTTGTGTTGTAGAGGACCTTGTGCTCAAAGAACAGGACAGGATTATTATCTCTGACAGCAGTTTTTAATAACCCTTTTGCGTCATAAGGAGTGGAAGGCATCACTACTTTTAATCCGGGCATATGGCAAAACAACGCTTCAAGGTTCTGAGAATGTTGTGCCCCATTGCCTCTTCCGCTTCCCTGCTGGGCTCGAATAATCAGAGGGACTGTGGCTTTGCCGCCTGTCATGTAACGTACTTTAGCTGCCTGATTAATTGTCTGGTCCATAGCGTGGAGAATGAAATCAACATACTGCATCTCAACCAGCATCCGGGTACCTGTCAGTGCGCCTCCGACACCTGCACCGATTATAACCGCTTCTGAAATCGGCGTATTCCTAATCCGGTCATGTCCAAACTCTTCAAGGATTCCTTTTGTGCAGCCGAAAACACCACCCATTGTTTCTACGTCCTGACCCATCACGAACACATTTTGGTCTATTCGCATTTCTTCCGCAATAGCATCCCTTATTGCCTGAGAATATTTAATTACTGTCATTTCTATACTTCCTCCTTTTCGTAAAAAACATCTTTGTAAAGATCTTCATCGTCAGGCCAGGGACTTTCCATTGCAAAATGGATAGCTTTTTCTATTTCATCCTTTAATCCGGCCTCTATTTTTTCAAGCAATTCGTTGTCAGCGATGGCGCTTTCAATGACATATTTTGCCATCCTTGCGATGGGGTCTTTCGCTTTCCACAGATCAATTTCCTCAATACTTCTGTAACCGCCTCTGGCGTAGCCATCTCCCGTGTAGTGACCTTCCCACCGGTATGTTTTAGCTTCTATCAGGGTCGGCCCCTGCCCATTTCTGGCCCGTCCAATTGCTGACTCAAGAACATCATAAAGTTCAATCACATCATTACCATCACAGGTAATACCCGGTATTCCGTAAGAAGTTGCCCTGACGCTTACGTCTTTTACCGGCAGGCTTTCTTTAACGCTTGTAAATACCTGATAAAGATTATTTTCACAAAGAAATATTACAGGCAGTTTCCATATGGCAGCTAAATTAAGCGACTCGTGAAAAACGCCCTCATTCGTTGCACCTTCTCCAAAGAAACATATTGTAACGCTGTCATTTTTTTTTATGATTGCATTTGTTATCCCGGCACCTACTGATATGGCAAGCCCTCCGCCCACCATACCATTTGCCCCAAGATTACCTTTAGTAAAATCAGCCATGTGCATACTGCCGCCTTTCCCGCCGCAATAACCGGTCTTCCTTCCCAGAAGTTCTGCCATCATCTTGTCTGTTTGGCCACCTTTGGCAATACAATGTCCATGGCCCCGGTGGGTGCTGGTTATGGTATCAGTTTCGCGCAGCAGTTCTCCTGCTGTCGCTGCGATTGCTTCCTGACCTGTATAAATATGCATTGAGCCGGTGACCAGTCCCTGTACATAAAGCTCCTGCGCTTTTTGTTCAAAAAGCCTGATCCTCAACATCTGTTCATAGATTCTCAGGAGGCTGTTATTATCAGCAATTTGTCCCCTCTTTTTATCCGGTAATTTATCGCTCATATCATATTTCGGTTTTGTAATATTAATTCCGTCAATTTCAATCCATAAAAAGGCCTCCGTCAATATCCAGGATCTCGCCTGTGATATATCTTGCCCGTTTCTCATCAGCCAGGAAAAGTGCCCCGTAAGCGATGTCTTCCGGATAACCCATTCCCAGAGGTACAGATTTTATAATATTTTCACGCATTTCATTATTATAGTCTCCGCCTGTGCTATCACTTCCAAGCATTGGCGTATCGACAGGGCCCGGGCTTATTGCATTTACCCTGATTCCAAATGGCGCAAGCTGTCTTGCCAAATGGATGGTCAGTGAAGATATACCCCCTTTGGAAGCTACATAATTCCCCCCCACATTCATCCCGCCGGTCTTTGCAGCTGCTGCAGTGATATTGATAATACAGCCTTTATTGCGTTCCTTCATGCCTGGTATGACTGCTTTGGACATAAGAAAAGTACCTTTAAGGTTTACATCTAAAACCCTATCCCATTGCTCTGAGGAAATATCCTCTACCTTTCCTAAAAAAATAATGCCGGCAGCATTTATTAAAATATCAATAACC
>JALNWB010000272.1 GCA_023231105.1 Ignavibacteriaceae bacterium
AAAGAAAGTTCATTAAAATTATTGTTAAGTAAGTTTTTATTTATTTTTACACGGAGTTGAGAAATTGTACGTACCACAAAAAATATTTTTTACCAAGGGAGTCGGAAGACACAAAGATTATCTTGCCTCTTTTGAAATGGCTTTACGCAGTTCGGGAATTGAAAAATGTAACTTAGTTACCGTAAGCAGCATTTTCCCCGGCGGATGCAAACGCATTTCAAAAGAAGAAGGTTTAAAAGAATTGCAAGCGGGACAAATTACATTCTGCGTTATGGCAAGAAATTCAACAAACGAACCAAACAGATTGATCGCCACATCAATTGGCGTTGCTCTACCGGCTGACCCGGATCAGTATGGCTATTTATCCGAACATCATCCTTTTGGTGAAACAGAAAAAGTTGCCGGTGAATACGCGGAGGATTTGGCTGCAACCATGCTCGCTACAACTCTTGGCGTTGAATTTGATTCAAATAAAGACTGGAACGAACGGGAAGATATTTATAAAATGTCCGGGAAGATCGTTAAATCATTTAACGTAACACAATCTGCCGAAGGTGAAAAAACCGGACTTTGGACGACAGTAATCTCTGTTGCTGTCCTGCTTCCGTAACTACTTCTATTTTTTAAGAGGTTCATTTGAAAAAGTGAACCTCTGCTTTCAACTTCCTGTTAATATTCTTACAATCAATCTTAATTCAATCATTTCCCTCCTTTCAAATTATTGTTTTTTTGTCTAACATTAATTCTTTCACTACGAGCCACAAAATAGATAAACGAAATCGCGAGCGATGAATTCGTGTAATTCGTGTCAAAAAAAGATTGCGAAGTGAACTGTGATGAACTAGTTTGCATGAAAAGAGAAAAAGATGTAATTAGTTATTAGAAATATGTGTTATAAGTAATTTTTTGAACCGATGAGCCTTGTCGAGCCTTTAGAAACAATTTTGGGCTTGAGATTAGTCGTCTGGAACGCTAAGATGAAAAAGGTACGTGAGAAGATAAAGCAGCATACTATACAAAACAATTAGTGAAAAAATATGCGAGTTCTTGCTGAAGCTTTTCAAATATTTTAAAAGGAGTCAAAAATGAAAACCACAAGAGAAATATTATTAACAATATTCCTTCTACTAAATTTAACGCAGACTGTTAAGCCGCAAAACTTTGATTGGACGGTTGGTATCTATGGCGCTGTAGATGGTTTCGCAATAGCGGCAGATAAAAACGGGAATAACTTTGCGACCGGATGCTTTGTAGGAACAACTAACTTTTGGGTGGCAACATTTACCGGTATTGGCTCGTACGATGTCTTTGTAACTAAATATGATAATAACGGAAACTGTCTCTGGGCAGCGCAAGCAGGAGGAAAGAACAGCGATGTTGCTTATGGCATTTCAACCGATGGAGCAGGAAACTGTTATGTAACCGGCATGTTCAGCGATACCGCTGCATTTGGAGGAACAACATTAATAAATTCGGAACACGCGAGCTTTTTCATAGCAAAATATGATAATGCCGGAAACTGCTCGTGGGCAAAACAAACAAGTGGAACTTCTGCCGGAGCGTTTGCTTATGGAAGAGGAATAGCAACAGATAAAAATGGGAACAGTTATGTTACGGGCTGGTTTAGCGATACCGTTTCATTCGGTTCTACAACGCTCACGAGCTATGGCGGACAGGACATCTTTATAGCAAAATATGATAATGCCGGAAACTGTTTATGGGTAAAGCAAGCCGGTGGAATTGATACTGATGATGGAGAAGCAATCTCAATAGATAATGAGGGGAACTGTTATTTAATCGGTACTTTTAGTTATTCGGCAACATTCGGTACAGTAACGCTTACAAGCAGCGGATATTATGATAAATATTTAGCAAAGTATGATAGTTCAGGTAATTGCCTTTGGGTAAAAGCTGTAGTAGGATTTTCTGGCGTTAGTAACGGAGTTTCAGCGGATGCAAACGGAAATAGTTATCTTACAGGATATTTCCAGGGTACAGCCACATTCGGCGCGACTACCCTCACAAATAATGGAACCGAGGAATTCTTTATAGCAAAATATGATAACGCAGGAAACTGCTTATGGGCTAGACAAGCCGGTGGCACTACTTCCGAGGATAATATAATGGGAGGAGCTGTTTCAACAGACGCAAATGGGAACAGTTATGTATCTGGTAATTTTCAAGGAACAGTAACATTCGGGCAAACATCTTTAGTTAGTCTTGGTATTACCGACATCTTTATAGCAAAATATGATAATGCCGGAAATTACATCTGGGCTCGTCAAGCCGGAGGACCATACATTGATGACGGAAAAGGAATTTCTGTATCAGAGAGCGGAGGCGTGTTTGTTACGGGAATGTACGGCGCAAATACAAAATTTGACGGAGTAACTCTAGATTATTGGGGAGGCTATGTAACAAAACTTTCTACAGCAACCGGGATGAAAGATAAGACAGAGCAACCAACAGAATTTATGTTATCACAGAATTATCCGAATCCGTTTAATCCAAGTACCGTTATCAACTATCAGTTGGCAGTAAGCAGCAACGTAACTATAAAAGTTTATGATGTGTTGGGAAATGAAATCGCGACTCTTGTCAATGAGTTTAAACAAGCCGGGGAATACGATGTTGAATTTAACGCGAAGAATCTTACAAGCGGTATTTATTTCTACAGAATACAAGCCGGTAGTTTTAATGAAATGAAGAAATTTGTGTTACTGAAGTAAAAGGATAAAAGACTAAAGCGCAAAGATATTTTTGTTTTTGGATATTCCATGGCAAAACCCAGACACTAATTTCACGAATTAACACGAACATTGATTTGATGAAAATTCGTGTAATTCGTGTCAGATTGAAAAAGAGGTGATGGATAAAAAATATTTTCGAACGCCGGACACGACTTAATACGAAATTTATCGTTCTAATAGAACCACTCTAGAGTTGAAAGAGTAGTATAATGGTAAGCAATGTGAAACTGACTGTTGGGAACTAAAAACCGGCGACTTCCCTCTTCAATTGAGTTCTAATAGTCCGGGTAAAGGTTAATGTTCAGGCAATTCAGTTTCCTTAAATATTCAAATCATTCCCCAAAAAACAATCATCAAACAATACCTTGACTTTCGGAAAGGAACTTCGTAATTTAGCACTCGTAATTTCTGAGTGCTAATTAAAACTGCCTTCGGGCACAAATCATTAATCAATAAAAAAAGGAGATTTTCTCTATGAGTAAAATCAATTTGCAACCGTTGCATGATCGAGTGATCATAAAACCTCTCGAAGCGGAAGAAAAAACTAAAGGCGGATTATTCCTTCCAGATACCGCAAAAGAAAAACCAATTGAAGGAACCGTTGTTGCCGTTGGAACCGGAAAAGTAAGTGACGAGGGAAAAGTTACTGCTACTACCGTTAAAGTTGGCGATAAAGTCCTTTATGGTAAA
>JALNWB010000273.1 GCA_023231105.1 Ignavibacteriaceae bacterium
GAAGGTTGATTAAAATTTGTACGGCAGGTCTCCTGACTTTTGACTGGAAGTAAAAACTAACAGCCAATTCACAGTTGCGCGACAGCTCCGGATTCTCACCGGATTCCCTATCATTCCCGTTCTTACCGGGACACCGTAACAATCTTAAAAGAACGGGTCAAATCTAAGTGAATTGTTTTTGAAAACAAAATTGAGGCGGAAACAAATATGGGAAGAGATATAACAATATGCTGTTTATTACTGGGGACAGTTAAATCAAAGTCTAATTGATAGGTCTAAATGTCCACCCAAGCCGAGTTCCACAATTTTTTGAAGTGTCGAAATTCGAACTTCTTTAATGTCGTTCTCGATTTTGGAAATGTAACCCTTGTTAGTTCCGCATTTCTCAGCAAGTTCTTCTTGTGTCAACCCTTTTTCTAGTCGGGCTTGTTGAAGAAGCAAACCAAGTTTGAATGCTTTGTAGCCTTTCTCAAACTTGTCACGTTTAGAAGTTCCTTTTTTACCGTATTGCTCGTCCACAAACTGGTCGAGGGATTTTAAATTACTTTTCTGTTTCATATTCTTCCTTTATTTTAAGCGCTTTTTCAATTTCGGATTTTGGTGTCTTCCGGGTCTTTTTTTGAAATCCATTTGCTAAAACGACAAGTTTTTCTTCGTCAAAGAAACAAAATATGCGAAAAATATCGCTTCCAAGTTGAACCCTTATTTCATAAAGTCCTTCCGTGCCTTCCATATGTTTCAAATAATCTTCTGGTACTTGTTGTATTGTTTCGATGAGTTTAAAAGTCCAAATGATTTTGTCTTTAACTTTCTGCTTTTGCTTAGCGTAAAAGTCAGTAAAGTAATCTTTGTACAAAAACACTGTTCTTATTTTTTCATTACTCATACGAGGCAAAGATAAGCATAGTTGTCCGAATGTGCAACTATTAAACGTGATTATAGGAAGATCATTTTATGGATAGTGGTCTTCAAAATAGAGGTTGGGAGTAATTGAGGGGATGAACGAGTTTTATTTCAGTTTGATACTTGTTCACTGAAAGACTAAGTTGCAAGCACAAAACGGAGTTCTTTGTCTCGTTAATTAAGAAACAATTAAACAGCAAAGGTGAAATGATGAAGACTTGTATTAACCATCCCGAAAAGGAAGCATTATCAATATGTCACGGTTGCGGAAAAGATTATTGTGAATTGTGCTTAGAAGAGGGGAAAGAATTTTATTATTGTAAAAACCCTGAATGCCAGGAACTGTTAAAGAAAGAAATGCCCGCGGGGAAGTTATCGGCAAAGATTATTTGTCCCAACTGTGCGAGTGAATTAGATCTTTCAGAAGATGAAAGATTAAATGGAATAGTTCACTGCCCTGAATGTGAAGTGGCAATTGATTTCTCAGTTATCCCGACTGAAATAGTAAACAAAGAAAACTTTGTGGAACTATTAGTCTCGTTAAACCAGGGGGATATTGCATTAATAAAATCTCTCCTTGATAACTCCACAATTGAATATTTCACAACCGGAGAAAACTTTTTAAGCGTTGATCCTTTAATTCAACCTGCCAGATTTTATGTAAAAGATAACCAGTTAGAAGAGGCAAAGGAATTACTAAAAGATTTTAATCTACATGTTTGGGGGACTTCAGACAGAACAGATGAATGATCTTTCTGCCACTTATTAGCATTCTAAACTTTAAGGAGTTTTTCATGAAGCAACTCGTCAAAAATATGATAAACATTATTTGTTTGCTTTTGTTCATTCAATTTCCCTTCACCGGTGCTGTCTTTGCACAGGACGCAAAAAAACCGAGTCCCGATGAGGTGAAAAAAATGCTAAAGGAAGGGAACGAAAGATTTTACACAGGGAAAGCTACGTATCCCCACATGGATGCTGCGCGTATAGAGCTGGCCGGAAAAGAGAATCAAGGAAATTATGCTTATGCTACAGTGCTATCATGTTCGGATTCCCGCGTGCCCGTTGAACTTTTATTCGATTCTGGCGTAATGGATATTTTTGTTGTCCGTGTAGCGGGAAACGTTTGTGATACGGATGAGATAGGTTCGATAGAATATGGATTAGCGCATGTGAATACTCCCTTGCTTGTTGTATTAGGACATACACAATGCGGCGCAGTTACCGCTGTAGCACACGCGGTGCATGGTGAAGGACATAAACTCGAACGCAACATTCCTCCGCTGGTTGATAATATTATTCCTGCAGTTAAGCGGGCAATGAAACAGCATACAGAAGCGCATGGTGAAGATGTTATTCCTTTTGCCATAGAAGAAAATGTGTGGCAGGCTGTTGATGATCTGTTTATGAAAAGTCCGGCTGTCCGTAACATCGTTAAAGAGGGGAAAGCCAAAGTTATCGGCGCAATCTATGACGTGGGGACGGGCAAAGTAAAATGGCTACCGCTTGAACGAGTGGATAAAATTCTAAAAAACGTTGAGGCTTCTCCGAACAAAGAAACTGAGCCGTTCATTTCCGAATAATTTATTCTTAACACAGTACAAAGAGTATATGCCAATGTTGATACGATAATCAGCAAGTTAGTCAGGGGAAGAGTTTGAGAATTCCTTTAAGAACCCTCAAACTTTTTTCACCTCAAATTGCATATCGCAGTTAGAATTCTTAATTTTCTTTTAGATGAAAAAAAAATTGCTCACTTTTGAACGCAACCTAAAATAAAATGAAACCTGTTTTAGCGCCGACATTCAATCAACAATTCCATTTCCTAAAAACTTAAAAAAGGAGAATATGAATGAGTTGGTTCACTGATTTCACCAATTCCTCACTCGGTAAAAAGTTTATAATGGCTCTTACCGGTACTATGCTGATGTTGTTCCTCATTGTACACTTCATCGGCAACATGATGCTCTACTTTGGTCCCGCCACTTTTCAAACATATGTTGAAACACTTGAAACCGTTAAACCCGCAGTAAGAGTGATCGAAATTGTTTTAGCTTTAATTTTTATTTTCCATATTTATAATGGAGTAAGATTATGGTTCCAGAATAACAAAGCCAATCCGCAGAAATATGCTGTTGATGCTTCAAGTGAAAACTCTACCATCTTTTCTCGCAGCATGGCAATCACGGGAACGTTAATATTTATGTTCCTAGGTGTTCACTTATCAACTTTTTGGTTTGGTTTTAATTTTGGAGCTCATCCTGTAGGAGAATATCCATATTATACCATTGTTGCCGAGTGGTTCAAGAGCCCCGTTTACTCACTCATGTATATTATTTCTATGGGTGCTTTGGGTTTTCATTTGAATCACGCATTTCAAAGCGCGTTTCAAACATTCGGATTAAATCACAAAAAATATACTCCGCTAATTAAAAAAATAGGAACAATTTACGCGCTTATTATGGCGTTAGGTTTCGCATCTATTCCACTCTACTTTTTGATTGGAGGCAAATAATGTTAAAGTTAAATTCAA
>JALNWB010000274.1 GCA_023231105.1 Ignavibacteriaceae bacterium
AAAGGTGAACATTGAGAGTCTGACTGTTTCTGAATCGGCTATCGCCGGAATCTCCAAATTCACCATTGTGATCAACGAGGAGAAAGAAAAAGTGGTCAACATCGTCAAGCAGATAGAGAAGCTGATTGATGTATTGAAAGCTTTTTACTATACCAATGAAGAGATGATCTTTCAGGAGATCGCCTTGTACAAAGTGCCAACCCAGGCACTGATGGACAGCGACCAGATTGAGAAGATGATCAGAAGTCACAATGCCCGGATTCTGGAGATCACCAAAGAGTACACTGTCATTGAGAAAACAGGACACAAAGAGGAGACGCAGGCACTTTTTGAAGGACTGAACCAATTTGGGGTCTTGCAATTCATCCGGTCTGGAAGGATCGCCATCACACGCTCACCCGTAGAACGACTCTCTGAGTTTCTACGCGAAAGGGACGCGCTGTTTACGAAGATGGAGGCGAAGGCGAAGTAGCATCGCTGACGGACTGGGAGACTATGAGACTAGGGGACTGGGAGAAGGGCAGAATCTGAATAGATAGAAATTGGTTGAAATAAATAGAAACAGATTGAAATATAAGATACTAGTTGTAACATAATCAAAAAACAGAAAAATGGCTAAGATTAATTTTGGAGGAACAGAAGAGAATGTGGTAACCCGTGAAGAGTTTCCATTGGCAAAAGCACAGGAATTATTGAAAAACGACACCATCGCCATCATTGGTTACGGTGTGCAAGGTCCGGGACAATCGCTCAACCTCCGCGACAACGGATTCAATGTCATCATCGGACAAAGAAAATCATCCAAAACCTGGGACAAAGCCATTGCCGATGGTTGGGTCCCCGGGAAAAATCTCTTCGAAATTGAAGAGGCATGCCAAAGAGGTACAATCCTTCAATTTCTGCTTTCAGACGCAGGTCAGATAGCATTGTGGCCAACGGTCAAAAAACACCTGACTCCGGGAAAAGCGCTTTACTTCTCTCACGGTTTCGGCATCACTTACAAAGAGCGCACCGGCATTATCCCACCGGCTGACGTGGACGTTATTCTAATAGCTCCCAAAGGATCAGGCACCAGCCTTCGCAGAATGTTTCTGCAAGGTCGAGGACTGAACTCCAGCTATGCAATTTTCCAGGATGCAACCGGCAAAGCCTGGGACAGAGTTGTCGCACTTGGTATTGGCGTAGGATCAGGGTATTTGTTCGAAACAACTTTCAAGAAAGAGGTCTATTCGGATTTGACCGGTGAACGCGGTACCTTGATGGGCGCCATCCAGGGAATCTTCGCTGCACAATACGAAGTACTGCGCAAGAATGGTCACTCACCTTCTGAGGCTTTCAACGAAACTGTTGAAGAGTTGACCCAAAGTTTGATGCCATTGGTTGCTGAGAATGGGATGGACTGGATGTATGCCAACTGCTCAACAACTGCCCAACGCGGTGCGCTTGACTGGTGGAAAAAATTCCGGGATGCGTCTTTACCTGTTTTCACAGAACTTTACAAGGAAGTTGCTGCCGGTAACGAAGCGCAACGCTCCATCGACTCCAACAGCAAAGATGACTACCGCGTCAAACTGGAAGAAGAACTTAAAGAGCTCCGCGAATCAGAGATGTGGAGGGCCGGTGCCGCTGTGAGGAAATTGAGACCGGAGAACAATTAGACGACGGAGAGACGGAAAGACGGAGGGACTTGGACGAGTGTACGACTTGGACGAGTGGAGGAGCGAAAGACTGGGGGACTAAGGGACTGAGAGAAGTACCGGTCCCTTATCTAAGCCAAATGGTCCTTACAGTCCAGATAGTCCTGAGAAAGTTTTTAACTGATCATTAATTAGCAACAAATGGACAACAGAGTATATATTTTTGACACCACCCTGCGCGATGGGGAACAGGTGCCGGGATGCCAGCTGAACACGATCGAGAAGATTGAGGTGGCCAAGGTGTTGGAGCAACTGGGGGTAGACGTGATCGAAGCAGGATTCCCGATTTCGAGTCCGGGCGACTTCAAATCGGTGGTCGAAATCTCCAAGGCGGTCACCTGGCCCACGATCTGTGCCTTGACACGTGCCGTGGAGAAAGACATTGAAGTGGCTGCCGAGTCGCTGAAATACGCCAAGCATGGCCGTATTCACACAGGCATTGGCACATCACCTTATCACATTGTCTCCAAGCTAAATTCCAATCCGGAGGAGATTTTGGAGAGAGCGGTGAAAGCCGTTAAATATGCCAAAAGATTCGTCGAGGATGTCGAATTTTATGCCGAAGATGCCGGCCGTTCAGACAATGTGTATCTGGCAAGGGTGATAGAAGCCGTGATCAAAGCCGGTGCAACGGTAGTCAACATTCCGGATACGACAGGCTATTGCCTCCCCTACGATTTTGGTGAAAAGATCAAATTCTTGATGGAGAATGTGCCAAACATCCACAAAGCCATCATCTCGACCCACTGTCACAACGACCTTGGAATGGCAACCGCCAATACCATCGCCGGCGTGATGAATGGGGCACGTCAGGTAGAGGTTACTATCAACGGAATTGGCGAACGGGCCGGAAATACCTCTCTTGAAGAAGTGGTGATGATTCTGCGTTCACACAAGGAGCTGGATCTTCACACCAACATCAACACCAAAAATATCTACAAGACCAGCAAGCTCGTCTCCAGCTTGATGAACATGCCGGTTCAGCCCAACAAGGCCATCGTTGGCCGTAACGCTTTTGCCCATTCGAGCGGCATCCACCAGGACGGCGTTTTGAAAAACCGCGAAAACTACGAGATCATCGATCCTGTAGAAGTTGGTATCAACGAATCTTCGATTGTACTGACAGCCCGCAGCGGACGTGCAGCGCTGAAACATCACCTTGATATGCTGGGAGTAAAACTTGGAAAAGGGAAACTCGACGAAGTTTATCAAGACTTTCTGGTGATGGCCGACAAGAAAAAAGACATCAAAGAGGATGACCTTTTGGTATTGGTTGGCGAACTTGGCCATGGCGAACGCCGCATCAAACTCGACTTCTTGCAGGTTGTAACCGGTAAAAACCTGGTTCCTATGGCGACCCTGCGTTTGGATATCGCCGGAGAGAAATTTACAGCAACCGAATCGGGGAATGGCCCAGTCGATGCAGCCATCAAGGCTGTTAAGGCCATCATCCACCGCAAGGTGACCCTTCAGGAGTTTCTGATCCAGGCTATCAACAAAGGAAGCGACGACATTGGTAAGGTGCACATGCAGGTCGAACATGAAGGAGTTGTCTTCAATGGTTTTGGCGCCAATACCGACATCATCACCGCTTCTGTTGAAGCATTCCTGGATGCCATCAACAAAATTGGAAACAGTGAAATAGTTACTGACGTAAAACAATAATATTTTGGAACCAACAACATTATTTGACAAGATCTGGGATGCCCATGTGGTGAACAAAATCGAGGGAG
>JALNWB010000275.1 GCA_023231105.1 Ignavibacteriaceae bacterium
ATAATACCTTAATCCTACACGCGGTGTCGCGCGGTCAGGCTTTCGCCCATTGCCGACTATTCCTGATTGCTGCCTCCCGTAGGAGTGGGGGCCGTGTCTCAGTCCCCCTCTGGCTGATCATCCTCCCAGATCAGCTACCCGTCATAGGCTTGGTAGGCTATTACTCTACCAACTACCTGATAGGATACAGGCTCATCCCTTAGCAACCGGTAAAGGCTTTTATTCACCCAAAGGGTGAAACTATGGAAAATTACCCCCGGTTTCCCGGAGCTATGTTCCACTAAGGGGCAGATTCCTGTACATTACTCAGCCGTCCGCCGCTACTATTCAACCTTGCGGTCAAATAATCGCTCGACTTGCATATCTCAGGCACACCGCTAGCATTCATCCTGAGCCAGGATCAAACTCTTAAAAAAAACTGATTGGACCGTTAGTCTACGACTAACGTTCCTAACCCGTTTTCTGCACTAAAACAACAACTTTTCAAAGAGCAAAATACAAAAGAAGCAAATTCCATTGTACTGTGAGTACAACTAATTGTCAAGCGGTATTGATGCGAACTGTTTTCAAATGTTCTGGTGCATCTGCAATTTTCAATAAACCGTATATTGTAGCTTCAGATGCATGTTCCGAGACGAGTACTTCTATCTTTAATTCATTTGAAATATATGTACTAAACCCAGGGATCAATACTGCCATTCCCGTAAGTAAAATACCCTCTTGGAAGATATCATTCACAATTTCTGGAGGTGAAATCTCTAGGAGCTCCTTTATTGTATCTATAATAAGAGTGTAGGTTGGAGTAAGAGCTTCCCTTAATTCACTTGATTTTATTTTTACCGACTTAGGTAAACCATTTTCCAATGATTTCCCCCTTACGAGTTCGGTTTTTTCCGTATCACTAAAATTGAGACAGGCTATTTTAAGTTTTTCACACGTTGCGTCTCCAAGGACAATCCCGTGCTTGAGATGGACATAGTTAGCTATGACTTTATCCATGTAATCACCGGCCTGCTTAAGGGTTTTATACGAAACAATTCCACCACCACTAATCACGCTGATTTCCGTCAGTCCCGCACCAATATCGACGACTAAATGTGGTTTATGGAAAAAAACATTAAATCCTGCTCCGGCTGCAGTTGCGAGTGGTTTCTTTATCATGGTCACCGCAGAACAACCAGACTTTAATAACGCCTCTTCGACTGCCTTTTGTTCAATCTCAGTTGCCGTCGTAGGAACAGCTGTAATCGCATGTATGGGGGGTTTAATAAAAGAGGACCGGGTGTAAGGCAGAATTGATTTCTCAAGATAATAGCGCAATAAGGCAACTTCCGTATCAAAATCGGAAACAATACCGTTGACCATAGGTCTAATGACGTGGAGGAACTCAGGCGTTTTTCCCTGAATCTGCTTTGCTTCCGAACCAAAAAAAATATATTCCTTTGTAGGCTGAGTACGAAGAGCGGCACTGGTAGATTCCCTCAAAACCACTCCTCTTCCCTTGAGACCGATTTTAGTCGTATGTGTTCCCAAATCAAATGCAACTTGCAATTGCGTAAATGGCGATATATTCTTTACCAAATTTTGTATAAAATGTAACATATGAAATTACAGCACTATTCCAATATTGTCAAATACTTCTATTATATCCTTTTTTTTATTCTACCATTCGTTGTTTTGCCTGTGAATTCTGAGTTGTTCGAATTTAACAAGATGTTGTTTATATATACAATATCAGCACTTATTCTGGGTGTTTGGATACTCCGCTGCCTACAAGAGAACACAATCGTTATCAAAAAGACACCGTTTGATATTCCTCTATTTCTTTTTCTTGGAAGCCAATTAGTGAGTACCCTATTCTCCATCGACCAACACACTTCCTTTTTTGGCTACTATGGACGGTTTAATGGGGGCCTTTTGAGTACGGTTGTTTACATTTTTCTCTATTATGGTTTTGTCACGCATATCACCGAGAATGTTCATGCCGTAATTAGGAATATTTTTAAGATTTCAATCGTATCATCTATTCTCGTTGTTCTTTGGGGTTTGCCTGGGAAGTTTAATCATGACCTATCATGTCTCCTATTTACGAGTAAGTTTGATAACTCCTGTTGGACAGCCCAGTTTAGACCTGCGGAGCGGATGTTTTCCACCCTTGGTCAGCCGAATTGGTTTGGAGCCTATCTTGCAATTACCTTCTTTATAAGCATATTTCTTTTTTTTAGTTCCTCAAGAAAAAAATCGACACTAATCGCTCTATTGGGAATTCTATTTTCCTATGCGGGAATTCTTCTGAGTAGATCAAGGTCTTCTCTTGTTTCCATAGTTCCAGGAGTCATTGTTATTGGTATTTATTATTTATTCCTATTAATCAAGAAGAAGAATTGGCTCTCGGTCTTCAAACAAAGAGCCATGGCAATGGGTATTGGAGGATTGTTTTTCTTGACCATTGTATGCCAAACGGGCATTCCTCAACTTGACTCCATTCTTACCGGGTCTTTTTTTCAAAAAAGCGGTTCAAAAAATATTATTACCCCTCCCTCAACACCTGTGGAGCCAAGCCTTATCTATGTAGGAGGGGTTACTGAATCACTGGACATACGAAAGATCGTGTGGAAGGGCGCATGGGAGCTGGGAATGCAATATCCATTATTTGGAACAGGAGTTGAGACATTTGGCTATGCATACTATTCAGTCCGACCGCAATCGCATAATATGACTTCTGAGTGGGATTACCTCTATAACAAAGCTCACAATGAGTATCTCAATCTCTTGGCAACAACCGGATGGTTTGGTTTAGGAACGTTTCTTGTATTGCTTGTGTGGGTTTCTTATGTTTTCTTCATAAGACTGGGGAAAAGCAAAAATGACTCAAGTACCGTTCTCTTTTATCTTACACTCATAGGTATGGCAGGTTCGATAATCATTACCAATTTTTTTGGGTTTTCCATTTCGGTTATCAACATATATTGGTATTTAATGATCGCTTGGCTTGCCGTCTATGATGAACCAACAACCAGTAAAGTCGATGCGAAAAATAGAGTGGGTATTTCCAAAGTGGGTATTGCGATAGTGGTGACCCTATGGTTACTCAATGGGGTCTATACCTATTGGCTGGCTGACTATAAATATGCCCAATCAGAAATTGCTATTAAAAGCAATAACAGCGGGGTTGCGGTTAATTTACTTCAAGAGGCCCTTACCTTGCGCGAAGAACATGTCTATCAGGACAAACTGTCGTATGCACTTGCACAATATGCATTCGTAGCATCCTATCAAAAGGAAAAAGAAAAATCTCAACAGGTGATAGAGGCATCAGAGAATCTCAATTTAAAGTCGATACAGAGTTCTTCACAGAATGTTCTCTACTGGAAAACCAGAGTGAAGAATCAATTCATTTTTTATCAGATGAGTCTTGATAAAA
>JALNWB010000276.1 GCA_023231105.1 Ignavibacteriaceae bacterium
TCAAAAAATAAATGATGCAATTGGTTTTACAGGTAATGCAAGATTTCCGGTTGTTTCTCCCGACGGTAAATATTTGTTCTTCTGTGGTGATGATGGAAATTTTTATTGGGTTAGTATTAATGCAATCTTGAACCTTAAACCGACTAACGTTGATGAGAGTGAAATTCCCCCATCTACAATTAATCTCTATCAAAATTATCCCAACCCATTTAATCCAACAACGACAATTGAATTTGCTGTTTCCAAAACCGGTAGATATAAACTGGGTTTGTACGATACACTCGGTGAACTTGTAAAAGAAATTTCAAATAAGGAATATGAAGCGGGATACTACAAAGAAACATTTAACGCAACCGGGTTATCGAGTGGAATGTACATATACCGGCTGACGGGCAACGATGCAAACATCGTACGAAAGATGGTGCTTCTCCGTTAACGCTTTCGTCAATAGTTAAAGCTATTTCCAAAACCAAGTATAAAAATGAAAAAATATATTTTATTAATCTTCGTTCTCTTTTTCTCAATAGAGATGTTTGGTCAAGAGACTAAAACGATTAACCATGAATTACTAAATCATTATCCATTATCAAAGGTTGATAAGCGAACAGAACTTCTGAGTATTGTATTTCGTTTGGCTGGCAATTTTGAATACAATAATGATATTTTTCGAAACTATGTTACAGATATTCATAACCACTTCGACAAATATAAAGATCATCCTCTTATTGCTTTTGCAACTGAACTGCGCGACAAAAACGGTGTAAGCTTTGATGCTGTTATGTTCATGGCAATCCATCTGGAACAGCCTCCATCATTAAATCCAATTGTTCCGTTTTCATCAAAAGTCCCGGAACGCAGATGGGGGCAGGATAATGCCAACAAATTCGTCGCGTTGCTGAAGCAATTTTATGTTGATGCTAAATGCGAAGAGTTTTTCAAAGAACACGAAGGGCTGTATGGAATCGCGCAAGAAAAATTTATACCGGTTTATAAAGCGTTGGATATAAACTGGTACAATAAGTATTATGGAGTACAACCTGAAGGCAGTTTGAATATTATTATTGGGTTAGGTCTCGGGGGAGGTAATTACGGACCCAAATTAATATATCCCGATGGAAAGGAAGAGATTTATGCTATCATGGGAACCTCGTCTATCGATAGTACCAATAAACCTTTTTATACGGTTGATAATTATCTGGCGACTCTCATTCACGAATTTAACCATTCCTATGTAAACCATTTGACAAAAAAATATGAAAAAGATTTTGAGAGTTCCGGTTCCAAACTTTTTGATCTTGTAAAAGCTGGCATGGGAAGCCAACGTTATACTAATTGGCAAACTATGATGAATGAAGCTTTGGTAAGAGCTTCTGTAATCCGGTATATATTAAAACACAATCCTGATGGTAAGACAGCTAAATATCAATTGATCTCTGAATTTGGCAAAGGTTTTTTCTGGATGAAAGGTCTTGTTGAATCCTTAGGAGTTTATGAAAAAAACAGGAATAAGTATCCTACGCTTCAAAGTTATATGCCGGTTTTGATTACTTTTTATGATGGTGTAGCCAAAGAGAGCGAGTTAATGTTTGAAATTAAAGAATAACACACTCTACAAAAAAATGGAATTCGGTTTTATGATCAGTAACTCCGGATGGGATATTTATTTTTCTCTAGCAGATATTTTGATATTAATTTGTGATTGTGCGAATACGAACATGGGTAAACGGATACGGGCGATTAGGTAACATCCCTCTTTCTAAAAGATATGAAAATTGATTGAATTCATTCACTTTTAAGAAATTACTCTTCCGGCACGCCAGTTGTAACAACAACTCTGAGAAATTAATAATAACAATTTAGAAAACTATTTAATGTAGGTACATAAGATGAAAACATTTTGCATAACCATATTAATTGCGATGTTCTTTTCAATCAGTATAAAAGAAACATATGCTCAAACAACCCAGACACAACTCAACCAGGTTGAGTTGATGAAACAATTTATCGGAACCTGGAAATGTGAATTGGGAAAAAACACAATTTACAGAAGTGATAATAAACAGTTTGGAACCGGGATGGCTTGTACTATTCAAGTTATCACTAATGGAGAAATTGTTGAATCAGTAAAACAACTCTTCGGGTATGATAATAAAACGGACAAGTATATCGTTGCAGAGCTTATAAAATCCACTTCTGTAATTGAAATCGGTACTGCCTGGTTCGTTTCAGAGCATACTGGAGAGATAGTTACTAGCGATTCCGATAGTGAGACAATAAAATTTAATTTTGAATTCAAAACACCCGATTTAATAAAAGAAACTGCAACGTTGGATAACAATATTATTGTCGAAATGGAATTTAATCGAGTTAAGTAGTAATAAGTGAAACGTTATAATAATTCCGCTTTATCCTTCTTATAGTGTATTTCACAAAGTAATAGTGCCGTTTGCAAGGTTTTTAGCACATCAAACTTTGCTACTAATTAATTTTACAAAGGTTTTTAGTCATTACTATGTCAACTGAAAATCGAGTTACTCTTTCAAGTAGGCTGTTCATAAAAACATTTTATATAAATAAAAAAGTATTTAATAATCAGGAAAATCAAAAAAATATGAAAAAGTTCATTAACACAATGTTATTAATCGCGATGTTCACAACACTCGCATTTAGTCAAAAACTAACCCAAACGGTAAGAGGCACTATAACTGATACCGATAGTAAATTACCTCTTATCGGAACCAATGTCTTTATAGTCGGTACTGATCCGGTAATCGGCACAACAAGCGATTTAAGCGGTACGTTTAGATTTGAAAATATACCAATCGGCAGAATTACAATACGAATATCGTATATGGGTTATGAAACTAAAACGATTCCGGACATCGTGGTAAACTCAGGCAAAGAAGTGGTTTTAGATCTCTCTATGCAGGAATCTACTGTAAAAATGGAAGAAGTAGTAATCACACCAAATAAAAATAAAGGAGAAGCTCTCAACGATCTGGCATTGATTAGCGCCCGTTCTATTTCGGCTGAAGAAACAAAACGTTACGCCGGTACCTGGGACGATCCTTCTATGATACTCAATAATTTTGCCGGTGTAGCAACTTCAGGTCTCTCAAATGATATAATTGTAAGAGGTAACTCGCCAAAATATATCCAATGGCGTTTGGAAGGAGTAGAAATTACAGCCCCGAACCATCAGTCGGACCAAAATGCAACAATCGGAGGTTTTAGTTTCTTAAATAATAAATTATTGGCTGCCTCCGATTTTTATACCGGGGCATTTTCGCCTGAATATGGTGGTGTGTTGTCGGGAGTTTACAATCTAACACTTCGAGCAGGGAATAATGAA
>JALNWB010000277.1 GCA_023231105.1 Ignavibacteriaceae bacterium
GTTTCAAATCTTTCTTCATTCGGCGAAGCTTCCGATTTGGTCTTTGGCAATGTTCCTTCTTCCCTAAAGCTTTTTGATAATGGGAAAGATGGGATCAGCGATTTATGTTTATATAACGCCGACAAAGGACTTTGTACATTTGTGCTGCGCGGAAAAGATGGACTTCCCTCAACGCTCTTTACTCAAAAGATTAACGGCACCTACTCATCACTTTTGATTGACGATAACGATGAATCGCAAAAAGGAATTTACTTCTTCAATTTAGATGAAAAAGTAATTGAATATTTGTTAATCGACTTCAATTCTTTTTCAATTAAAAGAGATTATTTGTATGTTGACGGCGGAATAAAAGATTGTAGGTTAATGAAAAGCGCTTCAGGAACAAGAGCAAAAATTGTTGTCGTTCATGCTTTAGACGACAAGCTCTTTTACTCGTCATTCACCTATAAAGATTTCCGCTACTCGCACGCAAGCGCTTCCCTTAATACCGGGAAACTTCTTGACGCAAAAATTGATCAACAGGGAGATATTTACTATTGGACGAAAGGAAAAGGAAAAGCCGAATTGGTTTATGCTTCTTTTAAAAATCCCATTTTTGTGAAAACTATTCACAAAGTTCATTATGATTCTCTTTTTCAGTTTAAAGATTATCTTGCAGACGTTTACAACACTGGGGAAGAATTCTTTCTTACGGCTGTTTCTAATTTCCAATCGAACTATCTATTTATTGGCAACAGCAAGTATCATAAAGTTTTACGGAAACCTGCCATTGCATTGGCTTTTTTGTCGGATGACACAAAAATGAATTATTTTGGAAAATTCTCGGGCGATGGAACGAAACAGTTCTTCCTTTATACTTCTTCTTCAAATAATATTTTTACAGCAGGAATGAATAGGCGAACCGGGTTTTTCACTCTTCAAAAAATTGGTGAAGTTGAAAATGTTGGAAGTTTTGCCGTAACTAAGCTTAGCTCACGTCAGTGGTATCTTCTCTATACTAATACAAAAGAAAATTGTTTGAGTTTTAAAAAATTATGAAACACTTTTTTATCATATTGATTTTTACCGCCGGAATTTCCGCCCAAACAAGGATAGATTCCCTTTACAATAAATACCTTGCGCTTCATCAAAAAGGATTTTCGGAAAACTTAAATCAAGTGGCTTCCGAAGAACATGAAAAATGTGGTTTCGGAATTGAAACTGAAGTAAGACTCGGGATAAAATCTTTTTCTCCGGCACAACAAAAAGTGTTAAAACCTTTATTTGACCGCCCGGTACTGGAGACAAGTATCGTTTCCCCTTCCGGGTTTTTCAGGATTCATTATAACATAACTACAGACGCTCCAAAGTATGATATTAATGAATTGGCAAAAGCGCTTGATTCTTCTTATTCGTTTGAAGTAAACTATTTAGGATTTCTTCCACCGCCAAAAGACCTTGGCAGCGGAGGTGACGATAAATATGATATTTATGTGTATCACCTGGGGGGTGGCTTGTACGGACAAACTAAAGCTGATGGAGAAATTTCTTCCGGCTCCCAAACATATTATTCTTTTATTGAAATGGATAACGGCTTTGTAGGGTATCCAACAACCGGCATTAATGCTGCAAAAGTAACTGCCGCTCACGAACTTCATCATGCAATCCAAATCGGTAACTATATCTTGCGGCAACCGGGAGATGTAACTTATGATTTATATTTTTATGAACTTACCTCCACTTCAATGGAAGAATTCGTTTATAACGACGTTAACGATTATTATTATTATTTGAAGTCCGGCGGATATTTTAATTTTACCGATAAAGCTTTTGGCGCAAACGAAGGCTATAATCTTGCAATCTGGAATATATTTTTAAAAAATAAATTCGATTACGGCATTATCAAACGCCAATGGGAATTGATGAAAACTTACCGCGCCCTGGAAGCAATTGATAGAAGTTTAATTGAAAGGCAATCTTCATTTCTGGAAGCCTACAAAGAATTTGGAATGTGGACTTTTTACACAAACTACCGGGCTGTTCCCGGGATGTTTTTTGATGAAGCGAAGAATTATCCGCTTGTAAAACCTTTTATGTCTGTAAACTTTACGGGAAATTCAACGCCGATTCAATTTAACAACTTTGTTACTTCTACAAGTTTTTTAAAAGTGGTTAATTCACTTAACAGTAAAAAAGATACGCTCTACTTTATTCTCTCTAATTTTGAATTGCAAAGCGGCATTTATGATTTAGGCAAATCTTTACATGCTTCCATCGCATTAAGTCCGGTTAAGCAAGATGGATTTACACAACTTGCCGATGGTTATTATTTTTTGTTTAGCGCAGACAATCCGTACCTTTGGAAAAATACATCCATCATCAACAACATTGTCATCGGCGATAGTCAAAGGGTTTATGCGGTTACACAAGCGCCTTTCCCTTCACCGTTTCGGTATGGAAAGAATAGTTTTCTTAAAATTCCTTTTGTCGGTTCCTTTAATGAAGAAATTTCACTGAAAGTTTTTTCCATTTC
Source organism: Ignavibacteriaceae bacterium (assembly GCA_023231105.1). Lineage (GTDB taxonomy): Bacteria > Bacteroidota > Ignavibacteria > Ignavibacteriales > Ignavibacteriaceae > UBA1563. Next base: position 2,513 of record JALNWB010000277.1, read on the forward strand.
AATGAATGTGGTTTACGACAACACACTTCCTCTTTTCCGCGATCCGATAAAAGGAGAAGCGGTTGTTGAGTGGAATGGGTTGAACAATAAAAACGAAGAACTTGCAAGCGGCATTTATATTTATTTCATCAAATCACAAGAGCACACAGCCTTGGGAAAATTGGTCATAATGAATGAGTAGTTTTGAATTACATGCGGAAAATATTTCAAAAGTCTTTGGAAGAAGATTAATATTTAAAGATGTTGATTTTTCATGTAAGAATAATGGCATTTATGGAATATCGGGACCAAACGGCTCCGGCAAATCAACTTTTTTGAAGATCATTACCGGAATTATTTCTCCGACCAAAGGCAAAGTAACTCATTCGTTTGAAGGCAAAGTAATTGATTCCGAGCATTTGCACAATTATCTCGGATATGTAGCGCCGTATGTGATCTTGTACGATGAATTCTCGGCGGCAGAAAATATTCACTTTTTTTCGAAGATTAGAGGAATTAACTTTACCCAAGAAAAATTTGATTTTCTCTTTCAACATTTTGGTCTGTTCGATAGGAAAGATGACCTTGTAAAAGGATATTCTTCCGGAATGAAACAGCGGTTAAAGTTTATTTTTGCTTTAATTCATTCACCAAAAATTCTTTTTTTTGATGAACCCACTTCAAATTTAGATAATTCCGGCAAAGAAAAAGTTTATCAAACTATTAAAGAAGAGTCGCAGAATAATATTGTTATTATTGCTTCAAACGAAGACAGCGATTTGGCTATTTGCTCTACCATTTTAGAATTAAAAAATTACAAAATTGAAAGATTGCAAGATTAAA
>JALNWB010000278.1 GCA_023231105.1 Ignavibacteriaceae bacterium
AGTCGGAACTTCGGATATAGCTTTTGCTAATGTTGATAAACCAATTAAAAATAAAGCTTGGGATGCACTCAAACCTTTTGACAATGTAAAAAAGAAGTAAATAACAGAAGTCATTAACCCATTAGCACCAAATACTAAAAGTAATCGGTAAAGAAATATATTTCTATGTAAAGCACTAGGTCTATTCATTAGTGCCATAATTTTACAACAGAAATTGTATTATTTGGTTCGAACATCAACTAATTTGAGCGTCCTGCTGTCCCTTAGTAATCGACATTCGAACTTAATACATGAGCTCGCAATATATAAAGAAAAGTAAGTTTTGAGAAATATTTTAACTTTTTCAACAGATTGTTGACTAATGAATTATTTATATATATTATTCCGGGTATGTCCATTGAACGAAAAATTGAATATTCAACGATCGGACGATTTCCCGAATCAAAGAGAATTTTGCTTATAGGACCCCGGAAAGCAACAAATACCACACTTGTTACAAAGGGGGAACGAGATGAAATTAACCCTGATAGTGGTTTAAATTGGAAAGGTGAACTAGAGGTAAGTGGAAAAAATATTAAGGGAAAGATTATTTTTGAAAAAAACGCTAATGGTGAACAATTTAAGAGTGAGGGAGAATTGCTTGATTTTCTTGCAAGAAAATATTCAATTTCATATTTAAGAGATAGATCTAAACCAGCAGTTGATGTAGGAACCTAGGATCACTTACCATGTGATGTTCGAACTACTTTAGCCTCAGATTCAAAAGAATATGAAATATTGAAAGCTTTGCTTCTTACTGGAAATTCTATAAATATAAAAAGTACACGATGGGGTCATATATAGAACTTTATATTTATTTAACGTCATTTATCATGTGGTGTCCAAACTCACTGCATGTTAACAGAGGCAATCACTATTTCTGGAGGTATAAATCTAACTCTAGAATCTTCTAACTCTTTGCGCAAATCTTCGAATTCCTCACCTAATTCTTCTGCGTGCAACCTTTGTCTAGATATACTTGCAGATACTTTACATAGTCCTAGTAATTCATCAGTATAATCACCTTCTTCTCTCTGATCATGAAATATATTAACCTTACTTTTAGGAACTATTCTACTTAAAAGTTCTTCTAATTTTGAACCCATATTTAAATCGACTCCCGTTTTACCAGCAAATGTTTTGGAAGTTTTTATAAACCTTTTCAACAAATTATTACCTGTAGAACTTTTCAGTGTATTCCAATTATATTCCATAAAATACGCTCTATCTTTGGTTATCCTTAAAATTTCTTTAACTGATTTTTCTCTACCATCTTCATCTAAATGCATTAATACAAACCTTTGATGAGAAACATCAATTGACTTATTAGCTAAAGCTAACTCCCTATTATCAGCTTGTATACCCATAAATTGTATTTCTTCAGTTTCTAATCTATCTCTTAAATTTTTTAAGGATTGAGTATTAATATCCACAGGTATATATTTTCCCCCACGTTCAGAAATAAATGTTCCCAAAGTAGGGTTTGGTCCAGCACCTATATCTGCAAAAACCTTCTTTTTAAATGAGGATATTTCTAAAAGTGTTTTAATAGTGGCAGCATCTGGGTAGTCAAATTTCTGTAAGCGTTGAAGCTCTTCTTCGTCTGTAGAATTCCTACCATACAAACCAGGTTTCTCTAACATTAATGCTAATATAACACAACTTGATATAAACTTATAAACCTGTTCGAATTCTTCAATATTTATAGGGTAGGAAGGCAAACGAAGTTAGAACCCAATTGATAAATTCAACTTTACAAGAACTAGAAATTTATAAAAGGTATATTTTTGCATAAAATATAATGTTGAATCCTAATGTTTTTAACCATGAAATAGTCAATTATTTATTTGGGGCTAATTTGTGTGTCGTGGTGTGACGACTTTCGAACTATTTGGAAAGAGAATCATATTATCACTTGTAAGAATCACTACCACAAATAAACCCATCCCAATAAGGTGAGAGTTTATCGGAATTTTGATTTGCATATTTTTCTGCGTCTCTTAATATATGATTGTTGTCAATTTCGTTTCTGACCCAATTTCTTACTTTATACCATTCGTCCCTTGCATGTTTAAATCCTTCTTTACTTGTCCAGTCAATAGCATTAACTTTATCTTTGACTATTTTTAACCTTCTTGTTATTTTATTAGGCATTTCAGGTGTGTCAATTTCATTTTCAAGACGTATATTAAGACCCTTTTTAGAATTACTGACTACGTCCGTTCCAAAGTAATACTCATTTGCCCAAGTAAATAAATTAGCATCATCTCCTACTATAGCAGCAAGTGTTTCACCCAATACTTGTTTACTTGGATCAATACCCAATTGAGGAGCTACCTGCCTTAACCAAGCTGTACGAACTATTGATATAGCAGACCACTTATCTGGATCTTTTAAATCCGGTTGTGGTATATTAGGTTGTTGAATTTCTTTTTCCATATTGTAATTAGCAAAAAGATTATACTTTAACTTCATTAAAAATGTAAAATGATACATTAAGTTGGTAGTGTGGAATTTTTTTAAATATTGAAGCTAATCCGGGTGCTTCACCAGATGCCGTTCGAACTTATTACATTACTTCACAGGATATGGAAAAGTATATTTTACGAAAATATTTTCAAAATTTAATGTAATATATATAATATGATACTTTCAGGAAAATCTATTCAAAAACTATTGGATGATGGGGTAATAAAAATAGAACCAGAGCCATCTTTAAAAGAAGCGTCGATTAAGATTCATTTATCTTCAAAATTTTCAGAAATAGGCAGGGATTTCGAAGATCTCAAAGAATTTACCTTAAAACCCAAAGAGTTCATTTTAGCCTTATCCAAGGAACAAATTACTTTATCTGATAAATATGCTGGTTTATACGATGGATATACATATTTAGCCCAAAAGGGATTAACTTCCCATATGGGAAGTATGTTTATTGACCCAGGATCAAATCTTCAAATTACATTAGAAATCTATAATGCTTCAAATAACGATATAATTCTTCGAGAAGGCGACCGAATTGGTCAATTAGTTATTGTAGAGGTGAACTAAAATAAAATTCAAAGTGGGTAGGTGACGCGATTCGAACGCGCAACCTCTTCCTCCACAGGGAAGCGCTCTAACCATTGAGCTACACCCACCATGAAACCGTAATTACAAAACAGCCTTGTAATTATACCTTAAAAGAACATTCATATTTTATCAAATACACACCCTGTTGACAAAACAAGTAATATCTATAAAAATAAATGTACACAAATATGCCAATAAAA
>JALNWB010000279.1 GCA_023231105.1 Ignavibacteriaceae bacterium
TCCTTCAACAATATTCTGCTTACTTGCTTCGACCATTTTGTAAAATTCATCATTTGAAAAATTGGTGAAATATTCTTTTTCAAAAGAGAAGTCGGAAGTAAACTCAATAGGCTTTTTTAATTCTGCGCGAAGTTTTGCAAGTTCATCTTTACCTGATTGAAAAGCTTCTTCAATTGATGGAAACGCTTTTACATCCACATTAGAAATTATAATGATTTGATGTTTGTAATGATCGAAAGCAAGAATAGTTTTATAAATGCCGAAAATGGAATCGTAATTTTCAAATCCATTCTCGCAGTGGGGAACAACTTTTTCAATAAGTGAAATTGTCTCGTAACCGAGAAAGCCAACGATGCCACCGGTAAAATCGGGGAGCTCGTCAATTTTCGGTTGTTTGTATTTCTTCAATTCGTTTTTGATATAATCGAAAATATTTTTTTCAAATGATTTTTCATCAACTCCCGTTTTTTCAGAAAGCGAAAGATTATTATTGAAAAAGATCTTTTCGGGATTCTTGCCGATGAATGAATACCGCGCAAGATTGAGCGAACCCTCAACCGATTCCAGCAAAAAACTTTGTTTACCGTTTTCGCGTATCTTCAAATAGGCGAGAACGGGAGTCAATAGATCCGCAGTGATAATTTCATAAACCGGTATCAGATTGAATTCTTCGGCTAATTTGGAAAATTTTTCTATTGTCATTGTCTTTTATCGTTTCTTAAAAACAAAAAACCCTTCCCAGTTGGTTCTGAGAAGGGCTTCTTAAAATTTTATTATTTCTCAAAAATCACTGGGATGTACAACCGAGCGTGCTAAACCACCAACCAAAATAGCTATTGGTTGCAAAATTCGAGCGATAATATGTTCCGGTGATGTTTTTCATAATTTTGGTTGTAAAACTAAGCGAAGAAACGGTTAATGTCAAGGGGAAGGGGAAAAATATTATTTGGACGAACTTCTTTCTTTCTGTCGGATATAAATATTTTTCTCAGTAAACTTGTTCATGCGTACCGATATCAATTAATAATATTTCAGTTTCAGATGTCTCACTGTTTTTGACAAAATTGAAAATTATTCTTAAATCATACCCTGCTGCGCAAACCCACGAGTTTTCTAAAATTCCTTTTAACTTATGAGTTTTCAGTTCCACTGAAAATGGGTCAATGCTTAGTTTTTCCATAACAGTTACAATTTTTTGCCTGGCATCGGGATTAGTTCTAACTATTTTCTTGAAGGCTTTTTTATAACTCGAAGACCAGTTTAACCTCATTCTGCTTCAACATCATTCAAAAAATCATTTACCGAACCGGACTTTGTTAATCCGGCATTGTATTCTTGGAGACTCTCTTTAACACTGTTAGCAAGTAATTTTCTTTGCTCTTCAATAACCCGTTTGTGTACAATATCGGAAATTATCAACTGGTCATCAAGCGGAAAAAGGGCAATCGCCTCCAACATTTTATCGAGAGTTGTTTGTGCGCTATTCTTTTTCTCCATGGAAAAATTCTTTCTGTTATTTTATAGATTTCTTTCTTATAACTAGCCTAAAAATATGTAAACCTCTTAGGTTTTCAAAACTGAGAGGTTTTGATTAAAACCTATTTCAACACAATCATCTTCTTCATTTGATGGATGTTACCTGCTGTCAAACTGTAAAAATAGATTCCCGATGAAATGTTCTTCGCGTTAAAAAAGATTTCATGTTGTCCCGCGGATTTATTTTCGTTTACCAAAACTTCAACTTCCTTTCCCAGAACATCAAAAACTTTAAGCGTTACAAAACTTTCTTTTTCTAAGTTGTACAAAATGGATGTTGCAGGATTGAACGGATTTGGAAAATTTTGATAGAGTTGAAAACTATACACCTTTGTCTCTTCATTCTTAACACTTACTACGCTTAATGTATCTGTGATCAATGCGGTGTAAACGCTGAGTTTGCCGCCGTTAAGACGCATCCATATAGGATAAACTTTTTTGTTGAAAGCGGCGATGTTTGTGTAATCGCCAAAAAAAACCGTGGATGTTGGAGTGAAAGAAGATTCGCTTATTGGATAATTCTCAAAACTTTCTCCACCATTTGTAGATTTTGCAAGATAGACATCCGTTGCGTAACCGATAGTGTTTCTTCTATCATAAAAAACCGCGTAAAGATTTCCGGTTGTTTGATCAATCGTCATCCATGGGAAAAATTGATGGCGCGTTGTGTTGTCGTTATTCACACGTACTGCATTGCCCCATGTGTTTCCTCCGTCGGTTGACTTAATTACAAAAACATCGGAGTTATCCGTTCCGTTTCTTTGGTCGCCCCAGCAGACGTAAATATTTCCGCGCGTAGAAGATGAACTCGTATCGCATAAAGTTATTGGCAAACCGTTACAGCGGTTAATTCCGGGAATCATAAAATCCCAGCCGCCCGGTTGCGAAGTAACAAAAACATCTTTCCCAAAAGTTAAACCGCCGTCGAGCGATTTGTCAAACATAATTCCTAATGGACCCGACCACGCAACATAAACTTCGCCATTTGGTCCAACCGCCGGAACAGCGCCTTCAACCGTATTGTCTTCATCAATGCAGTTACCGCCTTGGTCGCTTACTCTTACCGCTTTTGACCATGAAGTTCCTTGATCCGTCGTTCGGGAGAATAAAATTCTTGTGCTGTCTCCTTTTGCGGATGAGTTGTATTTATCAAATTCCGTCCAGCTTGCGTAAAGATTATTTTTATATTGAGAATGAAGATCAACGGCAAGCCATTCTTTGTCCTGCTGTTTTGGAGGATTATAAAAAATTCCGGTTCCGTCATTCCATGTTTTGCCATTGTCGGTAGATTTTTGAACTACAATCCGGTCAATCCAATTTTGAGGTGAGTATCCAGGAAAAGAAAGATGAGCAAAATATAAATTCCCTAATCCATCATAGATAACACAAGGATCGCCCCAAACGCCAAGCGAAGAAGTTAATGTTCCTTGCGTCCAACTTAAAGCTGAATCTGAAGAAAAGAAATTGTAGCTGATATTTGCCCCGGCAGCAATTTGCCTTGGATTTTTTGTATTAATTGCAATCGTCACTTCTTCGGCATCAGTAGTGGTAGTGGCATCAACACGAATGTTCTTGAATTGAGCAATTAGAGAAAACGAAAAAATAAGCGAGAAAAAAACAATTTTCTTAAAATCACAAAACGCACTTTTGACTACCAACATTTTATTGCCAATTTTTATTCCTTCCATTTGCTCCTTCTATCTTTATTTTAACACAACCAATTTTTTTGTAGCA
>JALNWB010000280.1 GCA_023231105.1 Ignavibacteriaceae bacterium
GTTTTGATAAATCACTCCGCTGCCTACAAACAACAAACTTTTGAAGATTGCATGATTAAGTGTGTGCAGCAGCGCTCCGCCGAATCCAAGCACTTGAATCGGAATTGAATGGTAAGCCGAGCCAATAAAACCTATGCCGATCCCAATGCCGATGATTCCAATATTTTCGACTGAATGATATGCGAGTAATTTTTTAATATCGTGCTGAGCTAACGCATACCATACACCGAATATTGCACTTATCATACTAACCACAAGCACAAGCCAGCCAAGCCATTCGGGAGTTGGATTTAGAAATTGAAACGTTCTTAAAATTCCGTAAATACCCATCTTAATAATTATTCCGGAAAGAAATGCGCTGAAGACCGTTGGTGCAATTGGATGCGCTCTCGGAAGCCAAAAGTGAAACGGCATAAATCCAGCCTTCATTCCAAAAGCAGTTAGTGATAAGAGATAAAGAATAATAAACAAATTTCCGGTGTCGGGTGAAATATGGGAATCGCTGAAAAACCAACTGTTGGTCTGATGATGCAGGAGAAAGAAAAATATGAAAAGAAGAAACACCACAATATGATTCATTACAAAATAATAAAAGCTCCCGGTTTGAACATCGACTTTTTCTTTTTCGAAAATCATTCCGAGATAAGCGGATATGCTCATCACTTCCCAGAAAATTAAAAATAGAATGGAGTGATTTGCGGTTACCAATAATTGAGTTGAGACGAGAAGCAAAGTGTAAAATACAAGTGTACTTCTTACCGGTTTACCTTCATCAATGTAATGATTAAAGTATGCGTAGCTGTAAATAGAAATTGGTATTGCCGCTAATTGAACAATGCACAAAAAATATAAGGCAAGTGAATCGAACCTGAATAAATTATTTGGTATTCCGAAAAAGCTAAAACTTTGTAATGAAGAATTTGAAAATACTAAGGCGGTGAATGTTGATATAAAACCTAAAACTAAAGCTGCAACAAGTAATAAATGCGTAACGATTGACGCTTTTCGGTTATCTTGCAGAAAGGCAATAACTATTGTTGAAAGAATCTGTATTAATATTGCGTAAAAGAATAAATCCATTTTTATTTAGCGATGATCATTTGTTATCCGTAATATAATCTTTTCTTGTCTTACTGAATTCTATCCGTGTGAAAATTCTCAAAACAAATTCTTCCTCCACATTTTATCAGAATGATAATGTTGGATTTCACTTATTTCTTGTGTCTTCTATGTGACTGATGATATCAATAATCTCTTTGTAATTAAGCCGGTTCGCCAAAGCAAAACGAAATGCTTCTTGGGAAAGTAAAAAACTCAAGTGAGCAAGCATACTCAAGTGCTGTTTAATTGTTTGCGAAATCATAAGTATAATTGTGTGAACCGGTTTTTCGTCAAGAGATTTTAAATCAAGAGGATTTTTCGGGAAGAAAAAATTTATCAACGGTTTATTCTTGCCAACCATAAGTGGAATACGCGGATGCGGCAGACTAATCCCATTTCCGATTGCAGTACTCATCAATTCTTCGCGGTTCTTTAGTAATTGAACGATAATTCCTTTATCAACATTTTTTTCAAGATCAATCAGATTGACCATCTGTTCGATATAAGTTTTTTCGGAAAGATCGCAATCATAAAAAAAAGAATTTTCGTCAAGTATCGTGTTTAAAGTCTCAACATGATATTCGCTCATCTTTTCATGATTGGAAATATTAATCGGAATGTTGCGGCTGAGAGCCCACTCAATTATTTGCTGCTTGTTGAAAAGTAATTTATCATTTATCGTTTGAAAAGGAATTTCCTTTTTCTTTATTAATCCTTGAATTTCCTTTTCGGGTTTTAACAGCAGAACAGAAATATCTTTAATTGTAAGATCCAAACTAAATCCTTGTACTAAATTATTTTAAAATAAACTTCTTGAAATCATTACTTCTTCATTTCTCGTTTAACCGTTGCCACAAAATCTACCGGTCGTCCTAACTTTTCTAAACCAAGTATTTCGCGTGCGCGGTCCAAAGCATCATCAATATTACCAAAAATATTTTCTTCTCCAACTAAGTCGAATATCCCTGCTTGAGTCATTGCAAATAACGGTTGCGTATGTACACCGGAAAGAATAATTTTTGTCCCTTGCTTAATAGCATCATTGTAAAAATCCTTTATTGTCTGCATTCCAGTTGCATCTACTGCCGGAACATTTCTCATTCTTATAATTCTAACTTTCGGCGGCGCTTCAATCATTCTCATTTCTTCTTTAAATTTTGAAGCGGCACCAAAGAAGAACGGTCCGTTAATTTCAAAGACTTCAACACCTACCGGGATTAATTTTTTATCAACAGCATTTGGATCTGGTAAATCTTCTTCATCTTCTAATTCCCTTGTTATAACACTTACGTTGGAAACTTCCGACATACGTTTCATAAAGAGTAAAACGGCTAAGATCATTCCGATCTCAATAGCGATAGTCAAATCAAACAATACGGTTAAAGAGAAGGTTGTGAGCAAAACTATAACATCGCTCTTAGGACTTTTTAGGAGTGTTTTGAATGCGTGCCATTCACTCATGTTGTATGATACTATAACAAGAATAGCAGCTAATGTTGCCATCGGAATTAATTTTGCATAGTTGCCAAAGAAGAGCATAATTAGCAAAAGAGTTATTGCATGGATTATTCCCGCAACCGGAGTTCTTCCACCATTTTTAATATTTGTAGCAGTTCGTGCAATTGCTCCGGTAGCCGGTATTCCTCCAAAGAGAGGTGTTACAATATTGGCTAAACCTTGAGCAACAAGTTCCATATTACTTCGGTGTTTTCCTCCGATCATTCCATCGGCAACGACCGCTGAAAGAAGTGACTCAATTGCTGCGAGTATTGCAATTACTGTTGCCGGTGCTATTAAATTTCTTATCAGAGTTAAATTAATTTCTACTAGATGCGGAGTTGGTAAATTAGATGGAATTTCTCCAAATTTACTTCCGATTGTATCTACCGGTAATTTGAAGATAATAACTAACAATGTAGAAACTATGATTGCAACCAAAGAGCCGGGAACTTTATGCGTCACCTTCGGCCAAAAAATCATGATCAACAAAGAAAGTGCTGCAATTCCAAAGACGGAATAATTTATTGTTGAAAAAGCTCCAAAATAGGCAATCCATTTTTCATGAAATTCTGCCGGAATTTTGGGGATTTGCAAACCAAAAAAATCTTTTATCTGAGTA
>JALNWB010000281.1 GCA_023231105.1 Ignavibacteriaceae bacterium
ACGCCGGAGCTGGCCGGGGAGCGCCTCGCCGCGTTCCGCGCGGCGGACCGGCACATCCTCGTCCTCACGCGGGAGGACCGGACCTCCGAGATCGACCTGAAGCCGATCGTCCGCACGTTCGGGGTGAACCCGGACGGCATCTTCGTTACAATCATCCAGGGCACAGGAAAGGGCGTCCGGCCGCTGGAGGCCGCCGCCTCCCTGCTGGGGGTGCCCCTGTCCCCCGAGCGGTTCATTCCGGGAAAGGTGTCGGCGGTGCTGATCCCCCGCCGCGGGTAGCGCGATGCAGAAGGCAGGCAAGCTGATCGTGGTGAACGCCGCGCCGTACGAGACGCGCGTTGCGACGCTCGAATCCGGGATCCTGGTGGAGCTGCTGATCGAGCGGGGCGAGGACCGGAACTCCGTCGGCAACATCTACAACGGAAAAGTCATCCGCGTCCTCCCGGGGATGCAGGCCGCCTTCGTCGACATCGGGATGGACAAGGCGGGGTTCCTCTTCGCGGGCGACTTCGTCACGCCGCAGCTCGAGTTCGACACCGACCCCGCCGAGGAGCCGGTCCTGCCGGAGGAGATCGGAATCCGGCCCGCCCGCTTCCCCCAGGACACGTTCGTTCCGGCAATCGAGGGACTCATCCGGGAGGGGCAGCACCTGCTCGTCCAGGTGGCCAAGGAGCCGCTCGGGACCAAAGGTGCGAGGATCACCAGCCACATCACCCTCCCGGGGCGTCACCTGGTGCTCCTGACGTGGTCCGCCCACATCGGGATCTCCCGCCGGATCGAGGACCCGGGGGAGCGGGACCGGCTGTCGAAGATCGTGGAGGCGATCCGCCCCGAGGGGATGGGCGCGATCGTGCGCACGGCGGCCGAGGGACGATCGGAGGCGGAGCTCAAGGCCGACATGGATTACCTCGTCCGGCTCTGGGAGGCGATCCGGAAGAGAAGCGAAAGCGCCGCGGCCCCCGCGCTGATCCACCGCGAGCTCTCCCTTTCCCTTCGCGCCGTGCGGGACCTGTTCTCCTCGGAGGGCGACCGGATCGCGGTCGACTCGCAGGAGGAATACGACCGGATCCGCTCGTTCGCCTCCCAGTTCTTCCCGCGCATCCAGGACCGGATCGAGCTGTTCGGCGGTCCGGAGCCGATCTTCGACCATTACGGGATCGAGATCGAGGTGACCCGGGCGCTCGACAAGAAGGTGTGGCTGAAAAGCGGCGGCTACATCGTGATCGAGCAGACGGAGGCCCTCACCGTCGTCGACGTGAACACCGGGAAGTATGTCGGGCGGTCGTCGCTCGAGGAAACCACGGCGAAGATCAACATGGAGGCGGTCAAGGAGATCGTCTACCAGCTCCGGCTGCGCAACATCGGCGGCATCATCATCATCGACTTCATCGACATGAAGAGCGAGGAGAACCGGGAGAAGGTGTACAACGCCCTTGTCGAGGCCCTGCGCGCCGACCGCAGCAAGACGACGATCTGCAAGATCTCCGAGCTGGGGCTGGTCGAGATGACCCGCAAGCGGGTCCGCGAAAGCCTGGGACGGTCATTGTCCGAAGCCTGCCCCTACTGCTCCGGCGAGGGGGTCATCAAGTCGAAGAAGACGATATGCTACGACGTGTTCCGGGCGCTCGAGCGGCAGGGACTGGTCCTCTCCGGGAAGCAGGTGTCCCTCAACGTGCATCCCGCGCTGGCCGAGGAGCTGTTCGGCGAGGAGCGCCGGTTCCTCGAGATCCTCGAGCAGCGGTACGGGATGAAAGTGAACATCTCCGCCTCGGACAAGTACCACATCGAGCAGTACCGGATCGAGCCCGCCTGAAGCCCGCGGGCGCGGGAAGGCCCCCGTGGGAATTCCCGGGGGCCTTCCCGGCCCGGTTCGCCCGAAGGGTGTCCGGCCTTTCCGCCGCTACGGCCCGACGGTTATCTCCCCCGCGGTGATCCAGAACGCTTCGATGCCTCCGGTCACGTTGTATCCCCGCACCGTAACCGGGACATTGTTGTCGACGGCCGCCTGCGTCAACGGGGGGTGGGGGAACGTCCCGTTGTCATAGTACGCGGTGAACCGGTCCGGCATCGGGAAGACGACCACGTTGTCCACCGTCGACCGGAGGAGGAACGTGTTGTCCGCCCTCCACCCGTTATCGACCACTCCCGACTTCAGGTCCGGGAAGGTGAACACGATGTCCGTCGCATTGAGATACGTCCATGACGAATCGAACGAACCGATGGCCTTTACGATCGCACGATTCCGGAACGCCGGGACGGCCGTCGTGTTCAGGACATCCACGATCCAGGAGGAATTACCGAGGACGTCGTCGCTGTACGCCCACGTCGAGTCGTTGTCGAAGGCCGCATGGATGATCCTCGGATATCCGGGACCCGTGCCGAACGAGATATCGAAGGTTCCGGAAACCGGGAGGGTGGCGACGCTGCTGACGCTGCTCGCGGTGCCCGCGACACTGTAGAGGATCGGCGGGACGAATTCCGCGAAAATCTGCGGCCGAAGGATGACCTTGGCTCCCCTCCAGTTGTTACCTCCGCCCACGATCTTGAGCTTGAGACCCACGACGTTGAGTTCCACGCGGAAGACCTTGACCCAGCCATCGGGCTGGGTCGTGTCCGTAGCGGCCGGTATCACCAGCTCGTGACCCTGCCGGAAATGGATGTCGAACTTCGAGTGTGCCGTGGGGTGGAAGCGCAACTCGCTCCCGTCCTTCAGGACGACCTTCACGTTCCTGTAATACACGCGGATCTTGTCGTAGGCGCCAACGGGCACGTTCCCGAACTCATTGAGGATATTCGCCATCTGCTCCCCGTTTCCCAGATGGAGAAGGTCGATCGGGACCGGGGTTTCCGGCACGACCGTCACGAAACGAGGATTGTCGGGCGATGCGGCGGGATCCGGCGCGTTGCCGCTGTTGATCTCCCCGTCCATGTCTTCGCCTTCGAACGCATCTCCGGCGCGCATCAGGGAGATTTTGACCACATCCATGGTGACTTGCCCGATCTCCGGGCCAAGACCTTTGATCTCCTCCGGCCACTGGAACCCGGGATCCGATGTCGGAACGGTACCCCCCCCGGCTACCGTAACCGGCGCCGCGCCGGCTCCCGTCGCCGGGGCGGATGCGATGGAGACCTTGACCGTCGCCGGCCCCGATGTGCCGGAAGTGGTCGAACTCCCC
>JALNWB010000282.1 GCA_023231105.1 Ignavibacteriaceae bacterium
AAAATATTGAAGTTATTGAGGGATCAGTTGTTGAAGTTCTGGTTGAAAACAAGAAAGTCTCTGCAGTAGTAACTTCAGAAAATCAACAAATAAATTGCAAAGCGGTAATCATTTGTTCGGGAACGTTCTTAAATGGATTAATGCATACCGGATTAAGAGCTGTCTCTGGAGGAAGATTTGGTGAAATGCCAGCAACCGGATTGACCGAATGTCTTCTGCAATTAGGATTTGAATCGGGGAGACTGAAAACCGGAACACCCCCAAGACTAAACAAAAATTCAATAAATTGGGAAGTGTTGGAACCGCAACCGGGAGACGAGAATCCGCAACCATTTTCTTTCAGAACAGACATTTCAAAATTTCCCTTTTTGCCACAAGTAAATTGTCACATTACTTATACTGATGCTTCGGTGCATAAGATTCTTGAAAAAGGTTTTAATGAATCGCCGATGTTCACCGGGTTAATAAGAGGAGTGGGTCCACGGTATTGTCCATCAATTGAAGATAAAATTGTGCGTTTCAAAGATAAAGAAAGGCATCATTTATTTCTTGAGCCGGAAGGATTGGATTCCAATTTAATTTACTTAAACGGTTTTTCAACTTCATTACCTGCCGAAATTCAACTTGAAGCTATTCAGAAAATAAAAGGATTAGAGAAAGCCGAAATGATTCGTCCCGGTTATGCTGTTGAATATGACTTTTTCCCTCCGCATCAATTAGATTTAACTTTAGAAACAAAATTAGTTGAAGGACTTTATTTTGCCGGACAAATTAATGGAACTTCCGGATATGAGGAAGCCGCAGCGCAGGGTTTGATCGCTGGAATTAACGCTTCAGCAAAAATTTTACAAAAAGAAGAGTTAGTTCTAAAAAGAAGTGAGGCCTATATCGGTGTTTTAGTTGACGACCTGGTAAATAAATCCACTGAAGAACCATATAGAATGTTCACATCCAGAGCGGAACATCGTTTGCTTTTGAGACAGGATAATGCGGATCGAAGGTTATCCTATTACGGAAACAAATATCAACTTCTTTCCGATGAACTTTTTGAACAAGTACAAGAAAAAAAGAAAAAACTTTTAATTGGAAGAGATTTATTGGAAACAATAAAAATTTCTTCAAAAGAAATAAATCCCTTGTTAATGAAAATTGGAGAGAATGAAACCGAATCTTCTGAATTTATTTCAAAACTTGTAAAACGACCGGAGTTAAGGTTAAAAGAAATTCTTGAAATGAAGTCGGAAAATGATTCAGCTCTAACGGAGATTAAAGAAAACGACTATTTGATTGAGCAACTTGAGATCGAATTAAAGTACGAAGGATATATAAAACGTCAGGAAGAGGTTGTAAAAAAAGTAGAAAAATTTGAAGAACTGCACATTCCTTTAAACTTCAATTATTCAAACTTAAACAGTTTATCAACTGAGGGAAGAGAGAAACTCAGCAAGGTTAAACCACGTTCAATAGGGCAAGCATCAAGAATATCGGGAGTTACGGCTTCAGATATTTCAATTTTATTGGTATATTTGCGCAAATAATTTCAAACAATTTGGATCCGGTATGGCTACAGGTAATACTCGAGAAAAATATTTTCAGCAGATAACATCTTTTTATTGGGAAAATGGATACAATCCCGACTCAACACAAATGGAACGATTAGCATATTTTGCTAAGTTAGTTGTTGAAAAGAATGAAGTTGTTAATCTTATTTCAAGAAAAGATGTAGATTCAATTGTTGAAAATCATATCTTTATTTCATCATATATAGCAAAATATATTCCTGAAAAATGTACGCGGTTTCTGGACATTGGGACAGGCGGCGGTTTTCCAGGAATTCCTCTGGCAATTATGCGTCCCGATTTACAGGGAGTTTTAATTGATTCAACCGGCAAAAAAATTGCAGCGGTTGAAGAGTTTATTGACAAGTTAATGCTCAATAATGTTAAAGCAGAAAACAGCAGAGTAGAAGACCCCGAATTTATTACTAAGTACAAAAACAGTTTTGATTTAATTGTAAGCCGTGCAACAGAACCTTTAATTATTCTTCTTCGGTATGCACTTCCGTTAATTAAAGATAAAGGACATATACTCGTCCTTAAAGGAGGAGACTTAACAGAAGAATTTCAAAAGGCTGAGACAAAGTATAAACCTCGCATAAAAAAATCAACTATTTATGATCTTCACTACAAGCCGACCAACATCCGAAATGTGAAAGAAAAAAAACTTGTTCATCTGGAAATTGAAAAATAATGTCCTCAATGCTTGATACTGAAAAACTTTTCCATGAAATAGCCGGATTAGCAACTGAACAACGAAATCCTCACTCAATGGAAATTGATGCTTGTTCAACTTCTGAAATATTAAAAATTATTAATGAAGAAGACAAGCTAGTTCCTTTAGCCGTAGAACAAGAACTTCCTTACATTGAAGAAGCTGTTGAACTAATTGTTAAAGCTTTTAAAAGCGGTGGACGATTACTCTATTTTGGAGCAGGAACAAGTGGAAGAATAGGTGTTGTTGATGCTTCCGAATGTCCTCCAACTTATGGAACACTACCTGAAATGGTGCAAGGTTTTATCGCGGGAGGAAAAGAAGCAATGTTTGTTTCTCAAGAGGGAGCTGAAGACCACGAAGAAAACGGTGCGGCTGATATAATGAAAGCTAATGTGACTGCGAAAGATGTTGTATGCGGAATTGCAGCCAGCAAACGTACCCCATATGTTATTGGAGCAGTGAAAAAAGCTAAAGAACTTGGTGCGGCAACACTATACGTTACTTGCAATCCACGAAACAAGTTTGATATTAAGGAAGTTGATGTTGCAATTTGTCCTTACGTTGGGCCTGAAGTAATTATGGGCTCAACAAGAATGAAAAGCGGTACCGCACAAAAATTAGTTTTAAATATGCTTACAACTGCATCAATGATCCGCATGGGAAAAGTCTATGAGAATATGATGATAGACTTGCAGATGACGAATAAAAAATTAATCGAGCGAGCAAAACGAATTGTAATGACAATAACCGGTGTTGATTATGAAACGGCAACTTCATTTCTGATAAAAGCTGAATGGCACGTTAAGACAGCTCTGGTTATGATTAAAGCAGATGTCTCTGTTGAAGAAGCAGGTAAAAGATTATCGCTTGCCGATGGATTTGTCCGCAA
>JALNWB010000283.1 GCA_023231105.1 Ignavibacteriaceae bacterium
AGTCGGAACTTCGGATATAGCTTTTGCTAATGTTGATAAACCAATTAAAAATAAAGCTTGGGATGCACTCAAACCTTTTGACAATGTAAAAAAGAAGTAAATAACAGAAGTCATTAACCCATTTGCACCAAACACTAAAAGTAGTCGGTAAAGAAATATATTTCTGTGTAAAGCACTAAGTCTATTCATTAGTGCCACAATTTTACAACAGAAATTGTATTATTTGGTTCGAACATCAACTAATTTGGGAGTCCTGTTGTCCCTTAGTAATCGACGTTCGAACTTAATACATGAGCTCGCAATATAAAGAAAAGTATGTTTTGAGAAATATTTTAACTTTTTCAACAGATTGTTGACTAATAAATTATTTATATATATTATTCCGGGTATGTCCATTGAACGAAAAATTGAATATTCAGCGATCGGACGATTTCCCGAATCAAAGAGAATTTTGCTTATAGGACCCCGGAAAGCAACAAATACCACACTTGTTACAAAGGGGGAACGAGATGAAATTAACCCTGATGGTGGTTTAAATTGGAAAGGTGAACTAGAGGTAAGTGGAAAAAATATTAAGGGAAAGATTATTTTTGAAAAAAACGCTAATGGTGAACAATTTAAGAGTGAAGGAGAATTGCTTGATTTTCTTGCAAGAAAATATTCAATTTCATATTTAAGAGATAGATCTAAACCAGCAGTTGATGTAGGAACCTAGGGTAGGAGAGCAAACGAAGTTAGAACCCAGTTGATTAACTCATCTTTACAGGAACAAGCGATTTATGAGAGATATGTTTTCGATCAATAAAATTATTTCTTGTGTCTGTTTCTTTTCACCGGTTTCATAGGATCAGGAAAAACCTCAGGAATCATTTGATGTAACAATAAATTGGTATTAGTTTCAGGGTCAACAGATTGTTTAGCTCTTTCTAAAGAACCCTCTATTAATATAACTTCTTGCTCAAATGGTTCAACAGCATCTTCTCCAAAATCGTTTTTTACTCGCACTCGCCAGGAAGCAGCATCCATACCACAATCATGTTCAAATGTATTACTAAGCTCAGTCATGAGAGTATTATATCACAAACGAGGCTATATCGTATAATATAGGATATTCAGGGTCGCTTAGTAGACTTATTCAGAACTAAACAGCTTGAGTTTGGTGTTACCTTAGACAAACTTCAATTGGTTCTAAATCCACCTACAATCACTGTTTCGTCTCCAGTTTATTCATGGCAATTACAGCAATCGTTATTATTACTCCACCTATCAAATCTTTCAACTGCGGAACTTCCTGATAAAACATAAATCCTAAGATAATAGCAAAAAAACTTTCCAGTGTAAGTACATTACTTGCTAAGACAGCCTCTACTTTCTGAAAACCATAATTTGTTAAAAATACATTAGCAGTATTAAACGTACCAGCTCCAATAACAGCCAGTAACAAACCCCAATCCCAACCCGCAACTGGCAAACCATCACCCTTAAAAATGGATACCAAAAATACAGCTAAGAAGGCCACAAAAAAGTTAATCACGGTTAATTCTTTATTGTTTAGCAGGTTTGATTGCCATTTCCTTGCTATATAACTTAATGAGAAAAACACTGTAGATATTAGTGTTAAAATTTCACCTTTACCCCATTCAAATAAATGTGAGTAATCAGCCACCGAAATCATGACTACCCCAACGAAAGCCAATAGAACATAGAAAGCCTTTTTCCAAGTGAATTTTTCGTCAAGTAGAATAAACCCTAAAACAGCAGTCATCGGCAAGGAACCGATAAACGAAACATTGGCATATTTAGTAATAATAATTGCTTGGGTAAACAAGATTATTCCGAAAAGTGAATAACAAACAGCTCTCAGTATAATCAAAACCCAATCCTTAAGAGGAACTCTTTTGTATTTTGAAAAATCAATTTGTTTGCGAAAGACTATAACACCAACAACCAAAGCCGCTAACATTCTTAAGTAAACTTGCTGAAAGAGTAAAAAACCTGTAGCTAAATAACGGGCAAAAAGACCCATTGAAGCGAAGACTAGTGCCAGTAAAACCAAGGAAAGAACACCCTTTTCTCTATCCGACTTATTTTTAAAATTATTCTTCATTACTGTAGTTCTTAATTATAACCTAAATATTTAAGCGATGAATTTAACACATTGAGGCTAATCGGGGTCGCTTAGTGGACTTATTTAGAACCAGAATGATTGAAATTACTGTAGACCTAGAAGGCATCAAAAAACGATTATCTCATAAAGTAGAATTCTTACCTAAATTAAATAATTCCTTTATACCGTTTAATAAATGTTCTATTGGACCAACTTGAAGAAAGGTTTTTGTAGCAGATGGCATTCGTATTAAAATTTCTAGGTCAAGAGGTCTTACTTCAATAAAATGATTGTCTCCAATTCTTACTTTTTTCCATCCAGTTTCTCCCTGGGGTCTTTCTTTAGTAATAATCACATTTTAATTAAAAGGGAATAATTGTCAATTCAATTATTTTGTATAAAATCTTTGGGGTCCTTCCTTATAGGTTCTTAGAACCAATTTTAGCTCAAATGGAAGTTTTAAGAAGAGCTTTTCCAAATATTGCTATAATTAGGGGGTTTTCCGACAAAAACCGTAGTCCGACATTGTTCCAGATTTACCATTTTTTTGAGCATCTAAACATGAATCAAAAAATGCGCTAAGACTTTGTGAATCAAATTTGGTTGGACTACTACATCCGATAACACTTTGATTTTCTTTGTTAACAAGAAAATCACATCCACTACAAAATCTTAATATTCTATCAAGATCTGATTGGCTAAATTTTTTAAATTCTATTAATTTTTCTGACATAGAATAGTATCTTGTTTATATAATTATTAACTAGCGAATTATATCACGACTCTAAAATATGTGAGCTGGGTAGGTGACGCGATTCGAACGCGCAACCTCTTCCTCCACAGGGAAGCGCTCTAACCATTGAGCTACACCCACCATGAAACAGTAATTACAAAACAGCCTTGTAATTATACCTTAAAAGAACATTCATATTTTATCAAATACACACCCTGTTGACAAAACAAGTAATATCTATAAAAATAAATGTACACAAATATGCCAATAAAA
>JALNWB010000284.1 GCA_023231105.1 Ignavibacteriaceae bacterium
CTATTCGGATACCAGTCACTGTGAAAAATGGCGAATCAATATTGCCGGGGAGATTCTGCGATTGAAATAATCGCAATTGTTTGCTCAAAAATTAATTTGAGTCATAAAAATATGTCCTGTGTGATTAAGAATGTGTAGCGAAGTGAACTCTATATTTGTAGTTTTCACAAATTGGGAGTCAGGCTTAAATAGTCTATGCGATGGGTATGGTATCGATTTGAAGAATAAGGTTTTGGAGTAGTTGTTTATGCATAAGATTGAGTATAAGAACGCATACAGCAGTTGGGACGAAGCACTTCCCCTGGGGAATGGGCATTTTGGAGTAATGGGTTATTTTGACAAGATTGAAGGCTTGAATTTTTTCATTAATCATTATGATGTTTATTACAGAAAGAGAGATATATATGCTGACGAGAATAGGCCTGCTTGCTATGATATAGTTAGATTGCCTGTTCAAGTTAATCCGCCTATTGAAGAAATAAGTAAGCATGCTTTTGAAGCGCATAATGATTCCGATCATAGAGGGCATAACTGGTATCCCGCAGGACTGAATCCCGCATTGAAAGAGACTTATGGACGCATGGATATTGGAGTTGGCCATGTAATTGCAGGTAACTTAAAGCTGTCATTAAATAAGGAATTTGTCCAGTTGTCTGAATTTAACACCCAGTTAAATATCGAAAAGGCATGTTTGGATTTCGAATTTGAAGGACATCTAAATTCTAAAAAACAAAAACTTTCAATTCGTTCAATTGTAGCTCGTGATTCAGACGTTTTCGTTACACATATAGAACAAACACATCCCTCAATGGTTAAAGCTGTTACCATTGAAATTCCTCTAAATAGACTTGTGCGGATTAACACGGAAAAAGGTTCAAAAAATACAGACGTTTTTTATTTTGAATCATCATTTCTTGCTGATGAATACGATTGGGCATATAAGCCGGATGATTTCAAGAACATCCCAATGCGATATGTTTTTATGATTAGACTTTTAGGCACAACAGGTCAAATAGTAGAGGATACTTCTTCTAATAAAATGACATTAAAACTCGATGAGGCATCAAAGGATTTTACAATACTATCAACTGTAACAACAAGGTTTGAGTCTGAAAATATCAGGAAAAACGCTATTGTAAAGCTTGGAAATGCTGCTGACAATCTTTCTGAATTAAGACAGTCTCACCAGGAATACTGGGATAGTTTTTGGAGTAAATCAAGTATTGAAATTCCGGACAAAGTTTTAGAGACGCTCTGGTATCTGCATTTATATTCTCTGGCGTGTTGCGATGGACATGGAGCACATCTTTACGAACAAGCTTGTGGTCTTAATGGCTTATGGGATATTAAGGCTCCCACCCAGTGGGGAAGTAGTTTTTATTGGGATGTCAATATTCAGCAAAGTTACTGGCCTGTTTTTACTGCTAATCATCTCGAATTGGGAGAGTCATTTCAAAAAGCTTTATTGTCCTATGTAGAACAGGCTAAAAAGCGTGCTAAAAGTTTTTTTAATCTTGAAGGTATCGCCGCAGATTTCCCATATGATTTTTACTTTAATATATGGCCATGGTGTGCTCAGTATTTATGGTGGCATTATGAATACTCGGGAGATAAAGATTTCTTACGGCAAAAGGCATATCCTTTATTTAAGGACATTCTCCGGTTTTTCTATGGATTTGTACGATACGATGATCAAACAGGTCAGGTTGTAATCTTTCCTGATGTTTCTCCCGAACAGGGGCCATTAACACCTAATTCAACAATACTCATAGCATGTCTCAAATTTCTTTTGAAATTTTCCATAGCGGCGAATCGTATACTCCAGGAAAGTATAGATGATCTTAAACAGTGGGAGCAAATGTTATCAAAAATGCCCGCTTATCCTATTGAACAATCAAAGGACTTTGGTGAAATTATCAAAGATTCTCCATGGGCTTCGGCGACACAGTTTTTAGCTCACAGTAGTTTATTAATGCCTGTTTATCCAATAGGTGAGATAAGTAAAAGAAGTCCCCATTCTGAAAGGCAAATTGCACTTAATACGCTGGATTATGCTCAAAAAAAACAGGCTATTGGTTCACATAATTTTGCCTGGCTTGCAAACACTGCAGCAAGGCTCGGTTTGGGAGACCTGGCGTTGAATATCCTTTATGATAAAGGTATTGCCTGGCAAATGAGAGCAAATGGTATGTTTGCCGAAGAAACTGACAGATGGTCACAAAGTAATGCTTTATCTGTTGACTCAATATACTGCCCTCCATTAATTGAAGGTGGAAGTGCTGCTGTTGCAGCTATCAATGAGATGCTTTTAGCAAGTTTTGATGGAATACTTGAGATATTTCCTGCCGTACCAAAAGGTGAAGTGTTTTATCAGACAAAATATGACTCTAATGGAATACCAAGAGAACGTAGAGTTGGTTATCCGCTAAGTTGGGATACTTGTGGTTTTAAAAAGCTTTTAGCTGAAGGTGCCTTTGAGGTATCATCTGTTAGGCAAAATGGAAGCACCGAGTTTGTAATGATTAAAAGTCTGGCGGGTAATTTGGTTAGGCTTATTAATCCATTTTCATCAGACAAATTATCTGTTATTTCTGACAATAGCGTTTCGGTTGACTATAAATATTTAGATGGAGTTATTCTTTTTGAAACAGAAAGAAACAAGACTTATTGCATAACAGTATTTGGAAAAAAGCATTCTGAAAAGAATGATGCAAACACCGATTTGATAAACTGCCCAATGATTCGTATATCTCCAACTCAACGGCGTGTATTTCTTGGAAAAGACCATAACACCAATTTTTATCGGGCGGTTGATTCGATGACTTTGGATTATCTTGCAGGGAACAAGGCTATTTCTCAGATAACAACCTACAAATTTGATTTTACAGAGAAGGGACTTCTAAAAGATTATCGTGATGCATTAGCTCCGCAGTTTAGTTATTTAGATATGGAGGAAGAATTAGCTATCAAGCTCGGCCCGGACTTTAGAAAAGTTGATACTAATTCCGCTTACTCAGTTTATTCTGGATTTGGGTGGAGGCAGATTGAGGGGTTGAAATACTA
>JALNWB010000285.1 GCA_023231105.1 Ignavibacteriaceae bacterium
AAGCTATTCGGCTATACGGTTTGAACTTAGGGTTACTAGACCGATAAACTATTTTATTTGGAAACTCTTATTCCCACTATTAGTAGTATTGTTTGCAAGTTTTGGGGCATTATTACTCGATCCGCTACGTGTTGATTCAAGAATTTTTCTTCCGATTACCGCACTGCTAACCATCGTGTTTTTGCAGCAGGCATATTCGGATGCTCTTCCCGCCGTAAGTTATTTAGTGTTGATCGATAAAATTTATGTGATCGCATATATCATGATCATTGTTGCAACAATGGAGACAATTTATACAGCCGGGATTGTTAAGGTTGAAGATCCGCTAACAATTGTTAAAGTAAAAAAAATAGATCGCTTATTTTTGTGGAGTAAAGTTCTATTTCTAGTTGTCGGAATGATTATCCTCATTCTTCTCTAATGAGGGTTGAATGTTATGTATCATAATGTCCCCAAAATTATAATTAGTAAGAATCGACTGAAGTATTTTAATATATCGTCCAGGGAACCGACTGATTAGTTCATCTCTCACTCAATTTATAAAGTCTAATTATTTTTTCCCCGATAAATTATTTGCAAATCTTTATTCAAGAATTTTTCGAAAGTTTCCGCAGAAATTTCGATGTGCTTCTTAATATTATTTTATGGTGGAAGTAAAGTTTCTACTTCAAGAATAACTTTATTGTTTTTTAAAGTCCGTTTCCAAATTTCGACTACATGACCAACCACTACCAAATATAAACACACATTCTCACGTTATCTAAATAAAAAGCTGAATGATTTTTTTTCATTCAGCTTTTTATTTTTGATTATCACCGATAATATAAAATTATGATCCTTGGAATCAATTAATGATTCATTTCATCAGCGCTCGGTCCATAACATCCCGGAATCGGAATATCTAATAAACGCAGAAACACACCTAACTGCGCTCTGTGGTGAATCAACTGGCACAGAGAATGTCTGATAACTTCAGCTTTTGATAGATCCATAAGTACAGTATCACCATTTCTCATAACCCATCTGCCATCCAGTTTTCCTTCATTCTCCTCAACTAACTGAGATTTACCTTTAGCTAAAGATTCCTCGAATACTTCCAATAATTCTTTTGTATTATTGATAACTTTTGGATTATAAGGAGTAGTGGCAAAATCCAATCCATCATTTGTAATACCATGTTCAATCCAGCCGGGAATTTCTGCAATGTGAGTGGTTAATGCTCTGATTGTCATACTTTTGGGATGTGGTTGCCAATCATACTTGTTATTTGGTACAACTTCCAACATTTTCCTGGTAGATACGGCTTCTTGCTCTAATTCGTTCAAGAAAGTTTTGATTAAAGACATATTGTTTCCTCTTAAATTTTGTAAAAAAAACTACAAGACAAAAATAGCACTACGGATTGACAACGGTATGTCAGTAAGTTTTTATGAATTTAAAATATTTCTACTATTAATTTTAATTAATATCTCCTCCAAAATAATTTTTAAGGAAACCGGAGAAACAATTTCCGCTTGATCCGCAAACATTAAATACCAATGAGCAAAATAATTCAGAGATGAAGTCAGAAAAGTCATTTGAACCTTATCTCCCATTTCCTGTTCATTAACAAACCCGTTATAATATTTTTGTTCTTTAAAATAACGAGCAATATTTTTATCAACGCGAATAATAACAGTTTCCAGATTTTGTTCCTTAGATATTTTTTGCAGATAATCTTTAATTGAAGGATGTTTTTTTTTGAATACAATGTTAGTCTTACTTATGCTCAAAATTCTGTCTAATCTAAAATCGCGGTAATCCCGTCTTAATTCGCAAAAAGCAATGGTGTGCCAGTGATTTCCGGCAAAAAATATTCCGATTGGTTCAATATTTCTATCTTTAATTTCATTTGAATAAAAGGTGTGATAACGAATATTGAGAGATTTCCTTTCCGACATACTCTCAATAAGGATTTGAATTCCAATTGAATTGGCGGAATTTTCTACAGATGATTTTTGCCGTACAATTTCAATATTCTCTTCAATACTTTCAAGCAGTTCTTTTTCTGAATTTCTTAAAATGGCGCGTATTTTCATCATGCCCGATTTGAAATTTGAATCGATTGAATTATCGGTAAATTTTTCTATGAGCTTTTCAGCTGTTAAAAATGCCGTAACTTCTTCTTTTGAAAACATGACAGGAGGCAGATGGTAACCGTCAATAAGAGAATAACCAATACCGGAGTCCGAAGCAATTGGAACCCCGGCTTCTTCTAAAGTTTGTATATCGCGGTACACTGTTCTGATACTAACGTTGAAACGATCGGCAATATCCTTTGCTCTTACTATTTTTTTAGACTGGAGCTGAATCAAGATTGCAGTAACTCTATTAAAACGATTCAAAGGTAATATCAACTGATTGTGGTTAAGAATTAATTAAAACTGATTTTAAATCTGAATAATTCTTAGAAGTTATCCAAAGTTCTGAAAGATAATTTGTTTGAAATTAGCCGGAATTATCATCAAGTATTCTAACCACAGAAGGGATGTGATTTTTTTGTAATCTTATTAGAAAAGTTTTTGGTTATTTCTTTATCGTTTTTGTAGCTGCTTTTTCCGAATTTCTCATCACTCTAAATTTTACTATGTTCGTTATTAGCTCTGTGGGAAGCGGTTTATCAAGTGGAAATTGAATTGAACCCTTCGCCCATTTATAATCTGAAAGTTCATTCTTAAATGTTTCAATTCCCGATGATGTTGGATAAAAACCGATATGCTTATTGTACGCGGCATAATAAACCAATATTCCATTCAGTTTGAACGCGGGCATGTTATAACTGATTAGTTCTTCAGCTTGAGGAGCTGCTTGTTTTATTGTTTTTCGTAGTTCAGTCAAAATGTTTTTTACATTTTTGGGGAAAGTAGAGAAATATTCATCGACTGTTTTAAATTTCTTTGAAGTTGGTTCCATATTATTTTTACTCGCAATTATTTTTGAATTGGTAATTCGTTATACAATTCCTTTCGGGAATCGATCTGCAATTAAATTCAGTTGAA
>JALNWB010000286.1 GCA_023231105.1 Ignavibacteriaceae bacterium
AGAGCAATTCTTGCATCACTTTCTACACGGAAATTATTTATTGAAATATTTTTTTGTTTTATAAAGGTTTGAAAATCATTTTCGAGCAATTCAGCATCAGGTCTTCTGCCCGCGCCGGTAGTTCCAAGAAGTATTGTGGAAATTTCCTTGTAAGAAATATTAAGATGATTTTTGCACAGATTAATTAATTCGAGAATAGTTGCAGAGACTTTTTCTGTTCCAAGAATTAAGAAGTTGGAAGGTCCGGCAAAACATTCGAATAATTTTTCGCCAGTAAGATTGGTTAAAACGGCATGGGTTTTTGTTCCGCCGCCGTCAATTCCTATTAAAAAGCTCATAAGCAGTTGTAATTTTTTATTAAGCGAAAATAGGAAAAAAGTTGGTAGGAATGAAAGTAGAAGGAGAACTAAATCATTTTTAAGAAAAGAAAAGCGAGCAAACTAATAATGGTAATTTTCCAAATAATGCTGAAAGACCGTTTTTTGATTTGTCTAAACAGACTTTCGGGGCGGGCAATATGGATGTCTTCTTCTTTGCGGACATAATCACCGTCTTTAATCGTCCATTTATGATATCTGTTCATTTTTTCTTTCTTTATTTTCTGTTGCAAACTTAACTCGTTCGAGGGACTTATTGTGCCAACTTAATCACACTTAAAACTTTTTCTAATCACTGTGTTGTTAAGAAGATTTTTTCTTCCAAAAGAAATCTGATATTTTACTTCTAAGAATTAAACAAAAATTGAGAATCAAAGGTTTAAATGGATTTAGAAAAATATTTCGCCCGATTTCGAGAAAATATAATCGGCGTCGATCAAAAATTTATTTCACCTTTCGGTGAACAAAAACTGCTGTATGCCGATTGGGTTGCCAGCGGCAGATTATACAAACCAATTGAAGATAAAATTACAAATCAGTTTGGACCTCTTGTTGGCAATACACATTCCGAAGCGAGCGAAACGGGAACCGCAATGACTGCAGCTTATCATCACGCTAAAGAAATTATTAAGCAACACGTTAATGCGAATAAAGACGACATTATTCTTTGCGCCGGTTCAGGAATGACGGGAGTGGTAAATAAATTTCAGCGAATTCTCGGTCTGCGTGTTTCTGAACAGCTAAAAGATTTTTTCATTCTTCCCGAAGCATTGAAACCGGTAGTTTTTATCACCCACATGGAACACCATTCAAATCAAACCTCCTGGCTTGAAACCATTGCCGATGTTGTTATTCTTCCTCCGAACGAAGAAGGACTTGTTGATCTCGAAAATCTTGAAGACATGCTTGAAATTTATAAAGAAAGAAAGTTGATCATCGGCTCTTTTACTGCGGCTTCAAACGTAACGGGAGTACAAACGCCCTATCATCAACTTGCAAAGCTGATGCATGCTTACGGCGGTTTTTGCTTTGTTGATTTTGCCTGCGCTGCACCTTATGTTAACATTAACATGCACCCGGCAAATGAAGACGAAAAACTCGATGCGATTTTCTTTTCGCCCCATAAATTTCTCGGTGGACCTGGAACTGCAGGTATATTAATTTTTAATTCTAAACTTTATAAGAATAAAATTCCCGATGATCCGGGCGGCGGAACAGTTGATTGGACTAATCCCTGGGGACAACACAAATTTGTTTCAAGTATTGAATTACGAGAAGACGGTGGAACGCCGCCGTTTTTACAAACCATTCGCGCCGCGCTTGCAATAAAGTTGAAAGAAGAAATGGGGGTTGAGAATATTTTAGGAAGGGAAGAAGAGCTTGTAAAAATTGTTTTTGACGAATTCAGAAAGATCCCGAAACTCCATCTTCTCGCTGAAAATATAAATCACCGGTTGGGTGCAATTTCCTTTTATGTAGAAGGAATTCATTACAACTTAATTGTAAAACTTTTAAATGATCGGTATGGAATTCAAGTGCGTGGCGGCTGTTCCTGCGCGGGAACGTACGGACATTATCTACTGCACGTTTGTCCGGTGCAATCCCAGCAAATTACCGAACAAATTTCTCACGGTGATCTTTCAGAAAAACCGGGCTGGGTGCGACTTTCTCTCCATCCCACAATGACGAATGAAGAAATTTATTTTATCACCAATGCAATTAAAGAAGTGATCGAAAATATTTCAACCTGGAGCAGCGATTACGAATATTATGTAGAGCAAAACGAGTTCTTCCACAAAAATGCAACGGATGAATTGAAGAGGAAAGTGGAAGAGTATTTTGAGCTTTATTAATTACTTATGTTACGCAAAAATATAATTTTATAAATTTCGTAACGCGGACTTCAGTCTGCGCTACGATTTTGCTGTATTTTAACAATAAGTAAACGAATTCTGCGTAACGTGACTTAATTATGAATTAGTAAATATGAAGTGGGGAGAACCCGATATTGTCATTTTTCTTTTATTGGATCTAAAATTGAGAGGTTTTCTATCCAATTAAAATCTTTAGTATTATGAGTAACTAGAGTCAAATTATTCTCAAGCGCAGTGGCTGCAATAATCGAATCACCCAAAGCAATTTTTTTATTCTGTTTTAGAAGGATGGCTTTTTTTATAGTTTCATTTGTAACCAAATGGATTACTGCACTTTGGAAAAAATCTTCGAGAAATTCCTTCTCTTCAATGCTGGGGAAATTGAAACCCATCACTTCGATAACACTTACGAATGAGACAAAAGGAGAGTTTAGCTTGATGAATTCGCGTACATATTCATTGTCGGCTTTTGAAGCATAGATGATGATATTGCTGTCTAATAAATGCCCCATAACTATCTAACCAATTCTTTATCCTTGCGTATTTCACGCTGCCACTCGGAAGGATTTTCGATAGATGACAAGACTCCTTTAATTTTTGACAATTTCGACAACGCATCGTACATGGCAGTTCCGCGTTCTGCGGAAGTTTTTTCCTCTGACTTTAGGGTAATTTCAACCGAAATTTCTTTCCCTTCTTCCAATTCAACCGGAGGCGGGACTATCCAACGGATAGTGTTGCCTGTTATGACTGCTTGATATCTTTGTTGCATTTAAAAA
>JALNWB010000287.1 GCA_023231105.1 Ignavibacteriaceae bacterium
AAATGTCCTTTTGCCGTTCCACCTATTGCTGGATTACATGACATTCTCCCAATCGCTTCTTTTTCCATAGTTACTAACGCTACTTTCAAACCCATTTTCGCGGAAGCACAGGCAGCTTCAATTCCCGCATGTCCGGCGCCAATAACCACTATATCATAATCTTTGATCAATCTTTTGATTTCCTTTTCATATTAAAGCAGGTTTTTTCAAGTTCCACGTGAAACGAGATTTTCTTTCTGGAGATGAAATTCGTACATTTTTTCTTTAAGAATAGCATTACAATAAATTTTTTCAGAGTATCCGGTATTGTTAAATCCCACCTTTTCAAGTGTTTTGATTGAAGCAATATTAGATTCAAAAACAATAGCTTTGATGGTATGAAGCCCAATATCTGTAAAGCAAAATTGAGCAATTTGCTTTATCGCCTTTGTCATAATTCCTTTATTGTGATGCTCTTTACCCAACCAATAACCAATCTCACAAGTTCCCATTTCCAACTTAATATCTTTTACTCCGATTAAACCGAGCATCTCATCATTTAAAATATCAGCAATAGCAAAGTGAAATTCTTTTTTCTCGGTTTCACTTTCAGCAGCAAAATGGATAAATGAGCGGGCGTTTTCCAGCAAATAAGGAGATGGAACCGTTGCCAGATATTTTACGATATCAAAATCTTGAAGATATTCGTAGATTTTCCCAGCATCATTCTCCTTTATACCTCTAATTTTGTAGGGATTAAAATTTAACTCCATAATGTTCCACGTGAAACTTTATTACTTTCCAATGCAAAATCGGCTAAATATGTTGTTTAAAATGTCATCTGAGGTTACTTCCCCAATAATTTCACCGAGCGAGTTTTCTGCATTTCGTAAATCAACAGAAATATATTCACCGCTTAATTTTTGCTTAACAGCATTATTTGCGTTTTGCAATTCTTGCCTTGCTTTTTTCAAGTTTTCGTAATGCCGTGAGTTTGAAACAATTGCCGATTGTTCTGTGTATGAATTTCCCCCCAATACTTTTTCTCTAAGTTTTGCAAAAAGATTGTTTATCCCATAACCCGTTAAGGCAGAAATGTAAATGTCAACCTCTTTTTCTAAAATATTTTCTAAATCTACTTTATTTAAAACGGTAATGATTTTTTCTGCCGAAGTTATTTGAAGAAGTTCTTCCCGCAATTCTTTTGAGATTTTTTGCTGAACATCGTTGATGAAGAGAACAACATCGGCGTTTTTAACCGCTTCCCTACTGCGCAAAACTCCTTCTATTTCTATTTCATTTTTTGTTGAACGAATTCCGGCTGTATCAAAGAGTCGGAACAAAATTCCATTTATCGAAACTTCTTCGCGAATTACATCGCGCGTTGTTCCGGGAATTTCACTAACGATTGCTCGCGATTCTTTTAAAATATAATTCAACAAAGAAGATTTACCTACATTAGGGATTCCCACCAATGCCACGTTTACGCCATCGCGAATTACTCTGCCAAAGGTATATGTTTCCAGTAATTTATCTATTTCCGAAATAATGTTTGCAATCATAAGAAGAAGTTTATCGTGAGCAACAAATTCTACGTCTTCTTCGGCGAAATCAAGTTCAAGTTCAACAAGCGAAGATGTATCTATTAGTTGAGTTCGCAGTTCATGAATTTTTTTTGAAAGCATCCCATCAAGTTGATTTCTTGCACCGCGCAATGATGCGTCAGTTCTCGCATTGATCACTTCAACCACGGCTTCAGCTTGTGCGAGATCAAGCTTACCGTTTAAGAACGCACGTTTGGTAAATTCTCCCGGCTCTGCAATACGAACATCAGACTTTAGAAGTAACTCAATAATTTTTTTTGAAATGAATTGATTGCCGTGAGCGCTTATTTCAACACTGTCTTCGCCTGTGTATGAATGGGGATTTCTAAAAACCGAAACCAAAACATCGTCAATGAGATTTTCGTTTTCATCAATAATTTTTCCGTAATGAATCGTGTGTGATGCTGCTTCGGCAATTTTTACTCTGCCCATAAATATTGAATCGGTTGCTACAAACGACCCCTTCCCGCTAAGACGAATAACTGAAATTGCGCCGACACCGGCAGGTGTAGCTATTGCAACGATGGTATCATTTTGGTTTTGTAAAATCATGGTTTGCAAAAATACAGAAAGCAAAAAGGAGTAACAAGAACGTTTGATAGTTGAGTGAAGACGTTTATGTATAATTGCGATTTACTGCTCATGGAAAGAATTGTAAAAAAAAGATTAATGATGTATGTTTGTACATTATAAAAGGAGTAATTATGAAAAGAACTCAAATTTATCTTGATGCTGAAATCTTTGCTGTTTTGAAGGTTGAGAGCAAATTAAAAAAAGCAAGAATTTCCAGTTTGATTCGCGAAGCATTACGAGAAAAATATTCAGTTCAAGAAAAAAAGGCAATGGTAATCGATAAAGTTGCGGGGATTTGGAAAGACAGAAATTTTGACGTGGATGATTATGTCCGCGAAAAACGCTCGAACAAAAGGAGAACCTCCTTATATGAAAAATAGTGTCTTGCTTGATTCAGATGTAATCATCTGGTTTCTAAGAGGAAGAATTGACATAAAAGAAAAACTTCAAAAATACTTTTTAGAAGAAACACTTTATACAACTCCGGTCTCTGTTGCTGAAATATTTGCGGGGCTTAGACCCAACGAATCCAAAATGATTAAAGAATTTTTTAACCAACTGAACATAAGCACTATCACTTATGATATCGGCTGTCTCGCAGGTGAATATTTAAATAAATACTCCAAAAGTCATAATGTTGAATTGGGCGATGCCTTAATAGCCGCTTCAGCGCTTACGTTTAATTTAAAACTTTGGACTTTAAATACGAAACATTATCCGATGCTAACATCACAAAATTTAATTGCATAAGGTTTTAATCAATGGCTTTCAACTTTAACAAATTTACCGTAAAAGCGCAGGAAGTAATTCAAAACGGAATTGATA
>JALNWB010000288.1 GCA_023231105.1 Ignavibacteriaceae bacterium
ACCTTTACCATGAGAGTACTTTTGGCGAAAATATATTGAGTCCCGAAAAGAAGCTCCGCCGTTTGTATGTTCTGGGTTTTAATATTACTATGGCTTGGTACCGGCAACCAACCGGAGGCTGCAACAAACCCGGTTCTACCACCATAACCAAAACGATGTACCCGGAATATTTTCTCATTCGATTACCGAAAGCGAATGGATTAATAGAAGAATATAATTTTAGGTTGATAGAGAAACCGGAACATCTTCCGTGTCCATACAATATTTCGCTTTACACACCGGTTTTTTAATAATAGACATGCCATGGCATGTCTCTACGGTTGACATTCAAAAACGCAACAGACCGCTCCTACGGAGCTAAAATATTTTCTTTGTTCTCTTGCTACAAACAGTAAGCTCCTACGGAGCTACAAATTAGTTATTCTAAAATTCTGTAAAGAGAAAGTGCCAACGAAACTAAAAGAATGAAATGAATTTAGCCCCATCGGGGCGCACTGTTGGTAGAGATAAAATATTAATAATAGCATAGCTCCATCGGAGCGACCTGTTAAACACTCTACGGCAAGAAATAAAAATTGTAGAGGTTATGTAGGTCGAAACTAAGTTTCGACCAGACGGGCAAAAGAGGATAAAGTTACAACTGTCGAAACAGAGTTTCGACTTACGAATGCCAGATTTTGGAATTGTAAATAGTGACCGGGGTTTGCTATTTTTGCAACAAAGATAAAAGTCAACGATGAAACTACACGAAATCAAAATAAATTATTTCAAGTCGAACAGATAACGGACACATGCATTGAAGAATATTGATATTTTAATTGAAAATAAATTATTAGAAGAATTCTGCGAGGCAAACGGAATAAAAAAGCTTTCTTTATTCGGTTCATATTTAAAGAACACGTATAACGAAGAGAGCGATGTAGATTTACTTGTGGAATTTGAAGATGAAACCGAATACGGTTTGCTTGATGTAGCCAGGATAGAACGCGAACTATCCGAAATGATTGGGAAAAAAGTTGACCTCCGCACCTCTGAAGAGCTGAGCAGATTTTTTAGAGACACGGTTGTAAAAGAAGCAGTAGTGAAATATGGGAGATGAAGATCGCATAAGAATCCGGCATATGATTGATGCCAGCGAAGAAGCGTTATCTTTTGTTCGTACTGCAAAGAAAGAAGAGTTCTCACAAAGCAGACAACTAATCCTGTCGGTAATAAAAGACATAGAAATTATAGGAGAAGCGGCATCGAAGATCTCTGAAGAAACTAAGTAAAAGTATTCCATAATTCCATGGAAGGACATTGTAGGTATGAGGAATCGGTTAATACATGGTTACTTTGATGTAAACTTAAATCTTGTCTGGAACACAACGAAAAATAATCTGCCGCCACTTATCAAATCCCTTAAAGAAATTTTGGTAGAAGATAAATGAAAAAAATTGACAAACTAATTATTTGACGCGCTTGTCTATAAGCTTTACGGTTTAACAGAAGAAGAAATAAAAATTGTAGAAGGATAACGCAACAGACCGCTCCTACGGAGCTAAAATATTTTCTTTGTTCTTCTTGCTACAAACAGAAAGCTCCTACGGAGCTACAAATTGGTTATTCTAAAATTCTGTAAAGAGAAAATGCCAACAGAGCAGAAAGAATGAAAAGAATTGAGTCCCATCGGGGCGCACTGTCGGTAGAGATTAAATATTAATAACAGCATAGCTCCATCGGAGCGACCTGTTAAACGTTTTACGGAAAAGAAATAAAAATTGTAGAAGGTTTGTAGGTCGCAACTCCGTTTTGACCAAACGGCAAAACAGAGGACGGTGCTGCAAATGTCGAAACAGAATTTCGACATACGAGGGCACGGGCGAAACAGAGTTTCGCTCTCCAGTTCATCGCATGGAGTACTTGAACTAATTCCCAATAACTCTTGTTGTTCAAATAAAAGAGAATAATATGTTAATCAATATCGCAACTGCAAATCCTCCCTACAAAGTATCTCAATCTATAGCTACGGAAGAACTAAAAAAGAGAATGGCTGTCCGTCCCGCGGTCGCA
Organism: Ignavibacteriaceae bacterium; assembly: GCA_023231105.1. Classification (GTDB taxonomy): domain Bacteria; phylum Bacteroidota; class Ignavibacteria; order Ignavibacteriales; family Ignavibacteriaceae; genus UBA1563. The sequence continues at coordinate 2,053 of JALNWB010000288.1, forward strand.
AGAATGATCGACGCCGCATCGGCCCACTCCGGAATTGACTTTAGATATTTTGTCGTTCCCGATGGCGATGAGGAAAGCGCAGAAAAATTTTATTCGATAAACGGCGAATATATTAAACCCGGCACGCAAAGAAGGATGCTCGAATATGAAAAATGGTCAAAGGAATTAACAAAAACCGCAGTAAGAAAATTATTAGATGAAAGTAATGTCTATCCTTCCCAAATCAACAGGTTAATCACAATTTCCTGCACGGGATTTTTTGCTCCCGGATTAGATCATTTCTTAATGACCGAGTTTGGTATTCCACTTTCAGCAAGAAGAACCAACGTCGGTTTTATGGGATGCGCGGCATCGCTTATCGGATTTAATAACGTATTAGAAACGCTAAAGTCTTCAAATGAGAAAGAAGTTAACGCGCTTGTAGTTTCGGTGGAGTTGTGCAGTCTTCATCTTCAAACCGAAGCAACACGCGATAATATTTTAGCAAACATGATCTTTGCCGACGGCGCCGCCGCAGCTTTATTTTCGAACTCGCCCCGCCTTAAAGAAAAAAATAAAATGAACTTACTTTCCGCCGACTCAATCTTGTTTGAAAATACTGCTGAGTTTATGGGATGGAAGATCGGTGACTTCGGTTTTGAGATGATGCTTTCATCAGATTTACCAAAAATTATTTTAGAAAATGCTATCCCCGCATTAAAACAAATTTTACTTTCACATGGATTATCACCTGAAAAAATAAACCATTGGGCGCTGCATCCGGGAGGCAGAGCGATCCTCGATGCACTTCAAACGGGATTGAATTTAAGTCAAGATAAAATGGAACCTTCGAGAAATGTTTTAAGGAATCACGGAAACATGTCATCCGCTACGATCCTTTTCGTTTTGAA
>JALNWB010000289.1 GCA_023231105.1 Ignavibacteriaceae bacterium
ACACTTGCTTGGTGGCATCAAAATCATATCCTTTTGTTACAAGAAAAGCAAAGAGTTTTAGTCTTATCCTCTTATCATCAAATCCCCTTTTTGCAAGAGATGTCATTTTCTTTTTCCCCAATGCCAAAGCGTTTTCGTAAGATTCATTTTCATCAATTACTAACTTTAATTTTTCTTCAATAAGAGAGATTGGAATTCCTTTTTTCAGCAGTTCGGATTTTATTTTTTGTTTACCGCTCTTCTTAAAGTATATCCGCTCGGTAATAAAACGCTCGGTAAAGTCGGCATCATTTAAATATTTTTTTTCTTGAAGTTCATCCAGCACAATTTGGATTAAACGCTTATCATATTTTTTTTGAAGAAGTTTAGTTTTTAATTCTTGTGTTGAATGAAGTCTTCTGGAAAGATAGTCGAAACTTTTTTGTTTGATAAAGTATTTTTGATTTTCCTCAATAAGTTGCAAGCGGAGTTCTTCGGAAATATCATCCCCTTTCCTCAGCCCGGTCTGATAAACCAAATCCTTGGAAAGAAAAAGAACGCTGCCGTCTTCTAAAGTAACAACAACGTTCTTCTCATTCTTTGAAATAATTTTAAGTATAACCAACGGTTATTTAGTTCCTTTTTTCTCTTTCGCAGCTGCTTTAGTTTCGGCTTTAGATTCAGCAGTTCCCTTTACACGTTCAGCGGTCTCAACCGGAAGCATTCCTAATTTTTCTTTTACTTCGTTTAACATTTTAGTGTACATTTCGGGATACTCAATCATTTTTGCTTTCAATTGCTCTCTTCCCTGGAAACGGTCTTCACCAAAAGTAAACCATGAACCGCCTTTTTTAACAATATTGTGCAGAACAGCAAGATCAAGTACATCACCGGTTTTGCTGATTCCTTCGTTATAAAGAATATCAAACTCAACTTCTTTAAACGGAGGGGCGACTTTACTTTTTACAATTTTCACTTTTGTTCTGTTTCCAATAACTTCAGTTCCCTCTTTGATTGCGCCGATCCTTCTGATGTCAAGCCGTACGGAAGCATAAAACTTTAATGCATTTCCGCCCGTTGTAGTTTCAGGGCTTCCGAACATTACGCCGATCTTACTTCTTAATTGATTTGTAAAAATTACGCAAGTCTTAGAACGACTGATTGCGCCGGTAAGTTTCCGCAAAGCTTGAGACATTAACCTTGCCTGCTGCGCCATGTGCGCGTCTCCCATATCGCCTTCAATTTCAGCTCTCGGGACAAGCGCCGCAACCGAATCAATAATAATAACGTCAATTGCATTACTGCGCACGAGCGTGTCGGCAATCTCTAAAGCTTGTTCGCCAAAATCGGGTTGAGAAATAAGTAAGTTGACGGAATCAACGCCAAGCCGTTTAGCATAATTTACATCGAGTGCATGTTCTGCATCTATGAATGCTGCGAGTCCGCCTAATTTTTGCGCTTCGGCAATAATGTGAAGACAAAGCGTAGTTTTACCGCTTGATTCCGGTCCATAAATTTCAATAATTCTTCCTCTCGGAACACCGCCGATGCCAAGCGCCCAATCAAGCGATAGCGCCCCGGTTGGAATCGCTTCAACGGGATCAATAACTCCGTCGCCAAGTTTCATAATTGAACCTTTGCCAAAAGCTTTTTCAATCCCGGCAATAGTTTCGTCTAATATTTTTAGTTTTGCATCTTTGTCGTTAGCCATATACTCTCCTATTAAGATAAATAAATTGTTTTTAATCTTTTATAAATTGAACCCGTTTGATTTAGTTCGCTTTCGTACAGAACAATTTCTTTTGCGAGAAAAGAAATTTTTTCAAATTGATATGAAGTAAATGCATCAATAAATCCTTCTTCCGCTTTTCCTTTAATCTTTAGCAGGGTAATGTGCGGTTTGTACGGTTTTGTATCGGCTAAAATATCGAAGTTTTTTAATCTTTCCGAAAGAAATTTTTCTATTTTATAAAGAGAATTATCAACTTGAATTCCGGCAAAAAGTACTTTTGGAGTTCCGGACTTGAAAAAAAAACCAAAGTTTGTAATGTTGCAAAGAAAAGGTTTATATCTCACCGCTTCATCAACAACTTTTTTTATGAGGGGAATTTTCTCCTCATCAACATCACCAATAAAATTTATAGTAAGATGAATTTTATCCTTTTGTTCCCAGCGGTACTTATCCTTTAATTGAACGGCATCCCGGAGTGAGAGTAATTTTGCTTTTGCATCTTCGGGAATATCAAGTGCGATAAATAATCTACGACAATGTAATTTATCTTTTTGCTCCATTAATGCCACTCATTTAGTATCACGACTTTATCATCAAGATTTAACTTTGGTTATCGTTCTTAATTCATAACCTGGCGAAGCCAGAATCAAAAAAAATAATGAATAATGAACAAGGAATGTAGAATATCGAAAGGCAAAACTTCATCATTCATTATTCCTTGTTCGATGTTCGGTATTTGATTTCAACCAAATATTCTTGCCATTCTGCGTAGAATATTTTTCAAACTATCTAATTCAATTAAGCATCTAATGGAATGCCGAGAATATATTTACGTATAATATCCAATGCAGCCTGCGACGCACGTTGTTTGTTTAAAATTCTGTCGTCTCCAAAATTTAATTTTTGAGCTATACATCCGTTTTGATCACAGATGGCGATAAACACGGTTCCAACCGGCTTTTCGTCAGAGCCTCCGGTAGGTCCTAAAATTCCGGTAATTGAAAGACCGATATCTGTCCCGCTGATAGATTTAATTCCGTCAGCCATTTGCAGTGCAACTTCTTTACTTACAGCACCATTCTGAGTAATAGTATCTTCATTAACATTTAGTAATTCTACTTTTGCCGCGTTACTGTAAACAACAACTCCGCGCTCAAGAAATTTACTGCTTCCGCTAAAATTTGTAAGCAGACTACAAATATTTCC
>JALNWB010000290.1 GCA_023231105.1 Ignavibacteriaceae bacterium
AAAACACACTTACCTGCTAATCGAAGGTCTGATATACCTGATACTAATTATTGCTATATTAATATTAATCAGCAACTTATGAATTAATAATTTTTCTATGACTAACAAAAAACGCAATTTTCAAAGACGAAGTATTAACAATTTATCTAAATTCTATGAAAAGTAAACAAATTCTTCTCTATTTATTTATTTTCTTGTCTATGGGAGCATGGGCACAGAAAAAGATCACCGGCAGGGTTACTGATTCCGGTACTTCAGAGACTATACCAGGCGTAAATGTACTGGTCAAAGGCGATGTGAATACCGGTACAGTTACAGATTTAGATGGTCGTTTTACTATTACCGTTCCAAGCGAAAAGAGCACGCTAACCTTTTCGTTTATTGGGTTCAATCCCCAGGAGGTCGTGGTGGGAAAACAAACTGTTATCAATGTACAGTTAAAGACAATGGTCTTAGGTCTGGAAGAAGTGGTTGTAGTAGGATATGGAACAATGAAGAAAAGTGACCTATCCGGGTCAACTGTTTCTGTATCAGAAGCAAAGGTAAAAGGTTCTATCAGCTCAGGACTTGACCAGGCTTTGCAGGGTCGAGCTGCCGGAGTAACGGCAGTACAAACTTCAGGGCAACCTGGATCCTCTTCTTCTATCCGGATCAGGGGTACCGGAACTTTAAATTCGGATGCTGAGCCACTCTATGTAATTGATGGAATCCCGATATCCTCGTCACTGGGTTCGGTCTATGATGTTGGGCTGGGTGCTGCGGGAGGTGGTGGAAAAACAGCCTTTTCTGCACTTTCAAGCATCAACCCTTCGGATATTGTTAGCATGGAAATTTTGAAAGATGCTTCTGCAACAGCAATTTATGGATCAAGAGGCGCGAATGGAGTTGTGCTGATTACCACCAAAAGAGGTAAAGCGAATGAAGCTAAGTTCACCTACGAAGGGGTGTTTGGTGTTCAGGAGCAGACAAAACGTCTTGAACTCATGAATCTTCGCGAATTTGCTGAGTATCAAAATAATCTGGCCGCTGAAACAAATGGGAAAGTTCCCCGTGTCGATTTTGCAGATCCTTCTCTTTTGGGCGTAGGAACCAACTGGCAAAATGAAATATTCAGAACCGCACCAATGCAAAGCCATAATATCACGGCAAACGGTGGATCAGCTACTACCCAATATGCCATCAGCGGAGGTTATTTCAAACAGGATGGTACAGTAATAGGATCCGATTTCAAGCGTTACTCATTCAGGACAAATATCGATACCGAAATGAAGAAATGGCTCAAAGTTGGTACAAGCCTTATGCTTTCCTCAACCGAAGATCATATTGGATTGTTTGACCAGACCGGCGGTATCATTCAGACTGCTGCCAAACAGACACCCGATGTACCCGTACGTAACTTCGACGGTACTTACGCTACAGCCGTTGGTGAAGGGGCTACCTCAAGGGTTAATCCTATTGCAAAAGCCCTGGATGAAGAAAACAGAATGACCAGGACACGGTTAATGGGAAATCTTTATGCACAGTTGTCCATCGCAAAAGGATTGACTTTCAGAACGGAATTTGGCGGGGACGTAAGTTATCTGAACGGATATCATTTTGCCCCAACTTTCCAATACGGAACACAGAAAAATGATCAGAATTCGGCAAGTAAACGATACAACCAAAACATATTCTGGCAGTTTAAAAACTATTTTACCTACAATTTTAAATTCCTCAACAACAACAATGTTAGTGTCATGCTTGGACAGGAAGCCTCGGAGTGGAAATACGAAAACCTTAGCGGCGAATCAAAAGCGTTGCCAACCAACGATATTCATGAACCGGGTCTGGGAGATATTAAATCCATGACAGTCGGATCAGGCAGAGGTTCAGGAGCAATGAACTCTTACTATACACGTATCAATTACAATTATAAAGAGAAGTATTTCTTGACCTTCACCTATCGTGGTGACGGATCTTCCAATTTCGGACCCAACAACCGCTGGGCTTATTTCCCTTCTGCTGCCGGTTCATGGAGATTTTCTGAAGAACCTTTTATGGCTTCCTTAAAAAAGAGTCTCACGAATGGCAAGTTGAGAGTTGGATGGGGACAAACCGGAAACCAAAATATCGGAGGATACCGTTGGGGTTCTTCTTTGGCCAAATTGCCAACCAATCTGGGTGCAGGATTCCGTGTATCCAATTTTGCCAATCCAAGCATCATGTGGGAAACTTCAGAACAGACCAATCTTGGACTGGATCTGTCGTTCTTCAAAGGCAGGATTGACCTGACATTGGACACATACCTCAAGAAATCAAAGAACATGCTGATGCCCATGCAGCTTCCTTCCTACATGGGAACCAGCGGAAACCCAGCGTTCAACATGAAAGCTCCATGGGGTAATTTCGGTGAAATCCAAAACAAAGGACTTGAAATTACCCTGACTACACAGAATTTTGTCAATGAGTTCAAATGGAATACCGATATATCTATCACCATCAACAGAAATAAACTGGTCAATATTGGTACTTCAGATGCCAAATTGTACGGCTATGCACAATGGTTCGACCTAATTACGGTAACAGAGGCTGGTCAACCGATAGGCAATTTTTATGGCTATGTGACGAATGGCATTTATAAGGACAAGCAGGATATCCTGGACAGTCCAAAACCGGTTGGTTTCAAAACAGACGCTCAAGGGAACCCGGTATTTAACCGTGACAATACTGTTTTTCCCGGGGATATCAAGTTCAAGGATATCAGTGGTCCTGACGGTGTGCCAGATGGAAAAATCGATGAAAAAGACAGAACTGTGATTGGTTCTTCCGCACCCAAGTTTTCATTTGGTATGAACAACACCTTCACCTACAAGAATTTCGACCTGACTATCTTTGTCATGGGGCAATATGGCAACAAACTTTTCAATTACTTTGG
>JALNWB010000291.1 GCA_023231105.1 Ignavibacteriaceae bacterium
GGACTTGTAAAGTTTGAAATTGGTAGAGGAGATAGACAGAAAGTTTCTGTTTACCCTGTCGTTTAACAAACTTAAATCAGAGGAGATCATGAAAAAAATAACGGTTATTGGCGGCGGAAATGTCGGTTCTACTGCGGCACAAAGAATTGCTGAAAAGCAATTAGCCCAAGAAGTTGTACTTGTTGATATTCTTGAAGGAGTACCGCAAGGCAAAGCACTTGATATGTGGGAGAGCGCTCCCGTCGAGGGTTTTGATTCGGCTGTTGTTGGTGCAAACGATTATGCGGCTACTGCAAATTCTGATATTGTTGTAATTACTGCGGGGTTAGCAAGAAAACCCGGTATGAGCCGCGATGATTTGTTGTTGGCTAATACAAAAATTGTAAAATCAGTTACCGAACAAGTTGTAACTCATTCCCCGAATTCAATTCTTATCGTTGTTTCTAATCCACTTGATGTTATGGCTTATGTTGCTAAAAAGGTCAGCGGTTTTAAAAAACAGCGTGTCATTGGTATGGCGGGAATTCTTGATTCCGCAAGATTCAGACTTTTTATTGCGCAAGAATTAAATGTTTCAGTTAGAGACGTTCAAGCAATGGTTCTGGGCGGACACGGAGATTCAATGGTTCCTTTAGTTCGTTACTCCACTGTTGCAGGCATTCCTATTACAGAATTAATTTCAGCCGATAGAATTGAAGCTTTGGTAACTCGCGCACGTAACGGCGGAATTGAAATTGTCAACTTTCTTAAAACCGGTAGCGCTTATTATGCACCATCATCCGCAGCGGTTGAAATGGTTGAAGCGATTGCAAGAAACAGCAATAGAGTTCTGCCTTGTTCAGCTTGGCTTGAAGGCGAATATGGTTTGCACGATGTTTATTGCGGTGTTCCGGTAAAATTAAACACAAACGGTATTGAACAAATTCTTGAATTGAAATTAACTGACGCAGAAATTGCAGGATTAAAGAAATCTGCTGATGATGTAACGGCTAATATTAAAAAGTTGGATATATAACTTTTGATATTTTAGTTCGAAATTAAAAAGGCACCTCGATTGAGATGCCTTTTTTGCTTTAAACTTAAAAAGATATTTTTAGAACGGTTTCAGTTCCGGTTGGAGTGATGTTGTGATATACCTCATCACAATATACTTTCATTAAATAAACACCGCGTCCCGAATCTCTAAATAAATTCTCCGGTTGTGTCGGGTCGGGGATAATTGATGGATCAAATCCATTCCCTTCGTCTTTCACTTTTATTGTCAACATTTTATCTTCAACAATAAAATCTATATAAACCATTTTTGACGGATCTTTTTTGTTGGCGTGAATAATGGCGTTGGTTATAGCCTCTGTTAAAGCCACCATCAACTCCGGGAACCGTTTTTCCGGCAGATTGATCTCTACCGCAATCTGGTTGAAAAATTCCTCAACAATTATAAGGTTGTTCGGGTCGCTCTTTATTTCTAGATGATAATTTTGTGTTTTCAAATGATCTATATTTTTTGTTGAAAAATAAGGAAAATAATTGTTTCTACAATTTATAAATTCAACAATACTGTAAAATCGAGATTTGGTATTTCGTTTACTCTTTTTTGATTTAAACTCACAAACTCATACCAGGCTTTTAATTGAAGTTGAACCTTTGCAAGTACCGAATAATAAATTTCAGCAATCGGACCGCGACTGACATAATATGAATCAAGCACTTTGTCTATTTTTTTGTAAGTAAAAGTTTTTAACGAAAACTGCCGGTACCCGATAATGAATTGTGCGTTCAAATAAATATAGGCAAGCTGCGGCAGATAAAATGATTCCTCCAAAAACCGGGTAGGCTTGAGTGAAAATTCTTTCCATTTCAATTCCCCCTGTTCTGATAGTCGCAAATATCCCATAAACTTCACATTTATATTTCTCGTTAAACGAAATGTAGTTGAATCAAATACTCCGAATTGCCGGAAGGAATAACTTTTGTAATTCGGATTTAAATCTTCATAATCGTAAACAGTATAATTTGCAGAGACTTCAAAAGAATTGTAGGATTTAAGCCGTTGACCAGAAAAAGTTCCGCCGGATTGCAATTTTAGAACACGATTCACATTGTTGTTGGAACTGCGTTGAGATGAAATGTAAACTAATTTATTTAGAGTTCCTTCCGTAGAAGTAAAAAATTCAAAATAAGAATTTAATAACCTTGTGTACCGTATTTTAATTATTGAAAGAAGTTCATCTCTGTCGTCATAATTTTCTGTACTTGGAGTATCGTAAGTGAGTTTGTTATGGAAAAGACTTAAAGAGATATTATCCTTATTTGACAGTTTATAATCACTTGAGATAGTTAAGCTTGTGCGTTGTGTAAAATTATTTTTTTGCGATTCCGAAGTGTTTCTTTGTTCGAAGAAGAATGGATTTGCTCCTTCAAAATTATTTGCAGAATGCTTTTCGTCCCGTTCGGTGAAAGCAGTTTTCAAAAGCAATCGGAAATTAGCTTTATTATATTCAGCTTCACCTTCAAGGTCAAGTTTAAGCTCATGGATTTCCGTATCAAAAACTGTCTGCGATGCAATTGCCGACGATTTATACTTTGTGTCCCTAAAAATCTTTCGCCAAAGAACAGAGCTGTGCAATGTAAAATTTGTATTTGGAATAATATGGAAATACCTGAGAGAATCATCAAACTGGAAATTATTTTCTTTTCGACTTTGAATATTATTAACGACTGAATACTCTTTCCGAGTTAATGAATCAGCTTCGTAATAAAAATCCTTTCTAGTTTCAAAGTAAGAAACATGAAGGATATTCCCTACAAATTCAGAAAACCTATTTGTTGTTGAAATATTGAAATTGCGGATATTGTTTTTTCTTGGCAATATATCCTCTTCACTAATTTTTACAGA
>JALNWB010000292.1 GCA_023231105.1 Ignavibacteriaceae bacterium
TTAAAACTCCGATGACCGATAAAAATGAATTTGACATGCCGTTTCTTATTCCGGTTGAAAAAGCCGTGCAGATAATTATCGATGGAATTAAGAAGGAGAAAAAAATTATTCAGTTTACATTCGGGGCTGTGCTGGGGATAAAATTTTTGAAGATGCTGCCAAATTGGTTGTTTGATATTATCGCGCAAAACCAGCTTAAAAAACCGTTGAAAAAATGAAAAAGATTTTTGTATTCGCCTGTTTGTTTTTTTGCTTCATTGGGTTTACGAGCAAAAGTCAAGCGCAGAGTGATTCGGCAATAATCTTTTCAGAAATAATGTTCAATCCCAATTCCGGCAACAATGAGTTTATTGAACTTTACAATACAAGCGAAACCGATTCAATCGACCTTGCAAATATTAAAATAAAATATTACACCTCAAATTCCGATGGATTAGTTTCAACCGGAAACGGAACAAAACTTCCTCCAAATGGTTTTGCAATTATTGTGGAAGGAGACTATGATCTTGTTAACGGTATTTATAAAAATCTTATTCCTTCTTCAGCATTAATTTTAAAAATCTCAGACAATTCTTTTGGTACATCGGGGATGGCAAACTCAACCGATCGGGAACTAAGACTGATTTCATCCGCCGGTGACACGCTTGAAACGTATCTTTACTCATCGAGCAACGGAACCGGAATGTCAGATGAAAAGAAAATTTTGAATAAAGACAATTCGCCGGTCAACTGGGGTAATGCACTTCAAACAAATGGAACGCCGGGATTTAAAAACAGCGTCACTCCGCTCTCGCTCGATCTTTCAATTACTTCGATTTCTTTTTCACCACTTTCGCCGCTTATCGGAACACCGGTTTCGATTAACGCAACAATTAAAAATCTCGGCATTTCAACGGTTCAAAATTTTCAAGCAGAGTTGTTTATTGATGCGAACCTCGATTCTGTTGCTGATCCTTCCGAAAAAATATTTTCGGAAACGAAATCATTAGCCCCGGCTGAATCATTAACTATTTCAACACAATTTCAACCGCAAACCTCCGGAAACTTTTGCGCTATTGCCGCCGCGGTTTTACTTCCGGATGAAAACCAATCCAACAATAAAAAAATAATTTCTTTTACGGTTTATAATCAGCCGACAAAATTTAATGATGTTATAATAAATGAAATTATGTACGCGCCGCTTTCAGGCGAACCGGAGTGGATAGAACTTTTTAATAGAACCAACGACGCTATCAATCTTAAAAAGTGGCGCATCGGTGATAACACGACTCAAATTATCTTACCATCAAACGATTTGAATATTCAAAAGCATTCATACGCTGTCGTCGCAAAAGATTCTTCGCTTTTGAATTTGTATAAAATCACTTCGCCGTTTATCGTTGCTTCACTTCCTTCATTTAACAACACAGATGATGCTGTGGTTGTAAAAGATTCATTAAACATTCTTGCCGATTCTCTTTATTATTTTTCGAGCTGGGGCGGAAGTAACGGAAGATCGCTTGAACGAATTGATGCGAACGAGTCTTCGATAAATCAATCAAACTGGAAAACTTCTACTGGAATTTTTAAAGCAACACCGGGGAAAATTAATTCTGTTACGCAAAAAGATTTTGACGGAACGATTGTTGATATTTTATTTTCTCCGCAAAATCCAATTGCGGGAGATAATATTTCTATTTCTGCCAAAGCAAAAAATATCGGCAAGAACGATCTTTCGTTTCATCTTGAACTTTATCTTGATGAAAATCTCGATTCAATTCCGGATGCGGCAATTGCGACATCGGGATCGGTCACAATCAATCCGCTTGATTCAGTTGAAGTTTCTTTCAGTTATGTTTATGAAAAGTTTAAAGGAACAAAAGGATTTTTCGTTAAAGGAATTTTTGCACAGGACGAAGACACCACAAATAATTCTTTCTACAAAACTCTTTCTGCCGGATTTCCAGCAGGTAGCGTACTTATAAACGAAGTGATGTTCACACCGGTAAATAGCGAACCGGAATGGGTTGAGGTTTTTAACGCGTCGAGCGATACGATCAATTTAAAAGAGTGGACAATTAATGACGTTTACACAACTCCCGCGTATGGAAAAGTTATTGGAGATTTTATTTTGCTGCCGCAAACGTTTGGTGTGCTAGCAAAAGATTCATCGATCATTAATTACCATCGAGTAATTCCTTCTAAAATTGCAAAACTAAATTTGCCGGTTTTAAATAACGATGTTGACGGTGTCGTATTAAAAGATAACCGCGCGGTTGCAATGGATTCACTTCTTTACAACAGTACTTGGGGTGGAACTTCCGGATTTTCACTCGAACGAAAATTGCTTTCCGTTTCGGCAAATCAACCGGACAATTGGAGAAGTTCGTTGGATATTGAACAAAGCACTCCGGGAAGAATTAATAGTCAAACACCCAAAGATTATGATTTAACTATTTCCAGTCTTGCAACTGATCAACCCTCTTTTGGTGAAAACGAGAATTTTCCAATTTACTCTGTTGTAAAAAATATCGGAACGAAAGCTGTCGATAATTTTTCGGTTCAATTTTTTGTTGATACCGATTCAAACCATGTTACTGAAAAGTTGTTCGATACACAAACGGTAACAACGCAGCTACAAAGCGGAGATTCAGTAAAAGTTTTTACCGGAGAAACTGCATCAATTTCAAAAAGAACTTTGTTTGCCGCAAAAATTATTTTTGCAGACGATGCAGATTCATTAAACAATTATGTGGAAAAATATTTTGAACCGGGTTACCGTCAACAATCAATTATTATAAATGAAGTGATGTACAATCCAAATGATAATGCACCGGAATGGATTGAACTTCAGGTGAACGATTCACTCAACTTAAAAAATTGGTCGATCGCCGACTCGCTTTCTACTCCGACAAAA
>JALNWB010000293.1 GCA_023231105.1 Ignavibacteriaceae bacterium
ACCTGTCCGGCAAGAGAACGCTCATCCGCGTCGACTTCAACGTGCCGATGGACAAGGCCGGCAAGGTGACCGACGACACGCGGCTCCAGGCCGTGCTCCCCACGATCCGGCTGGCGATCGAGCGGGGGGCGAAGACGATCCTGCTTTCGCACCTCGGGCGCCCGAAGGGGAAACGGCTCCCGGAGATGAGCCTGGCGCCGGTCGCGCCGTGCCTGTCCCGGTTGCTGGGACGGCCGGTCGCGTTCGCGCAGGATTGCGTCGGCGAGCCGGCTTCGATGGCCGTGGCCGCGATGAAACCCGGGGACGTCCTGCTCCTGGAGAACGTGCGCTACCAGGCGGGGGAGGAGAAGAATGACGAGGAGCTGGGCAAACGGCTCGCCGCCCTCTGCGACGTCTACGTCAACGACGCCTTCGCAACGGCGCACCGGGGACACTCCTCCAACGTGGCCATCGTCAAGTTCGTGAAGGAGCGCGCGGCCGGCCTCCTGATGAAGAACGAGATCGCCTATTTCGAGAAGGCGCTCGTCTCCCCCGCCCGTCCGCTGGCGGCGATCTTCGGCGGGGCGAAGATCTCCGGAAAGATCGAGGCGATCAACAACGTCCTCGACAAGGTGGACATGATCCTGATCGGCGGGGCGATGGCGAACACCTTCCTCGCCGCGCTTGGGTACGGGATCGGGAAATCGCTCTACGAGGCCGAGATGGTCGATACGGCGAAGCGGGTTCTCGCCGGGGCGGCGGAGCGGAAGGTCCGGCTCTACCTGCCGGTGGACGTGGTGGTGGCGGAGCGGCTGGAGGCGACGGCGCCGACACGGGTCGTGCCGGCGAAGGAGATTCCCGACGGGATGATGGCGCTGGATATCGGACCGGCCACGGTTGCCCTGTTCCGCGAGGCGCTGCGGGACGCCAAGACGATCGTTTGGAACGGCCCGATGGGGGCCTTCGAAACCGCGCCGTTCGCTGCGGGGACGCAGGCGGTGATCCGGGCGCTCGCGGAGAGCGCCGCGCTGACGATCGTGGGCGGAGGCGACACCGACACCGCCCTCCACAAGGCGGGGCTCTTCTCCCGGATGTCGTACGTCTCGACGGGCGGCGGCGCCTTCCTCGAACTGCTCGAGGGGAAGCGCCTCCCGGGAATCGCAGCGCTCGAGGAGGCGTAGGAAAAAGCGCCAGCGCAGCGAAGCGCCGATCCCGTTGGGCCGCCTGTTCAGCTCCAGCAGCCCTGCTTCTTGTGCTCTTCGATCTCGTCGCTCACCAGCTTGATGTGACGCTCCTCCTCGGCGATCATCAGCCGGTACATTTCCCGACCCCGCTCGTCGTTCGCCTCCGCGAGGAACCGGGTGAACAGCTCGATCCCCATCCTCTCGTGCTTCAGGGCCTCGACCAGGTTCCGGTTGAACTGGAACATCTCGGAGACGCCGACGTAGTCCAGGCCATATTGCCCCGACTTCTCCTCGGGCTCCTCTTCGCCGCCGAAGATCCTCTTCCAGATGGACATGGTTCACCTCGCACCCGGCGGAGGCTGCCCCGCGCGCCCGCACGGCCCGCGGGATTCGCCGATACGTCCATTGTATAATCGGAGACATACGGGTTGCACATCTATCGCACGCGGCGCGAAGACGCCGTCCACGGAGGCCGGGTGCCCGAGACATCTCCCAGGGGCCGCGTCGAGGAACTTCGCCGCCTGGTCCGCTACCACAACGACCGGTATTACCGGGACGACGCCCCGGAGATCACCGACGCGGAGTACGACGCCCTTTTCCGGGAACTCCAGCGGATCGAGGAGAAGCATCCGGACCTGTCCGATCCGGAATCCCCGACGATGCGCGTGGGAGCGGAACCGGTCGCGGCGTTCGGAACCATCGTGCGGGACGTCCCCATGCTCTCGCTTCAGAACGCTTTTTCCGAGGACGAGATCCGTGACTTCGACGCCCGGGTGAGACGCTTCCTCGCCGGCCGCGGCGTTTCGGCCGAAGCCCTGGACCGGTCCGGGTACGTCGCCGAGGTGAAGATCGACGGCCTCGCCGTGGAGCTCACCTACGAGGAGGGCCGGTACGTCCGGGGGGCGACGCGGGGAGACGGCGTCCGCGGTGAGGTCGTGACGGCGAACCTTCGGACGATTCCCGACGTCCCGTTGACGGTCCCGCGCGGGGCCGCGAAGGGCGGCACTTCCCCTCCGGTCCTGCTCACGGTCCGCGGAGAGGCGTACATGGAAAAACGGGACCTCGCCGCGCTCAACCGGGGGCGGGAGCGCGCGGGGGAGCCGGTGTTCGCGAACCCCCGGAACGCCGCGGCGGGGTCGGTCCGCCAGCTCGACCCCAAGGTTACCGCGAGCCGCCGGCTGAAACTCTGGATCTACGGAACCGGGCGGATCGAGGGAAAGGGCATCGGTTCCCACTGGGAGGAGCTTTCCTTCCTGTCGAGCCTCGGCCTTCCGGTCAATTGGGACGGCAGCCGCCGCTGCCGGGAGATCGGGGAGGTCGTCGCCTTCTACCGGGAGATGGAGAAGCGTAAGGAATCGCTTCCGTATGAAATCGACGGGGTCGTGGTCAAGGTGGACGACACCGCGCTCCAGCGGGAGCTCGGGGAGATCTCCCGCTCCCCCCGGTGGGCCGTCGCGGCGAAGTTCTCGCCGGACCGGGCCGAGAGCACGGTGGAGGACATCGTGGTCTACGTCGGGCGGACGGGGACGATCACCCCGGTGGCCCTCCTGTCCCCCGTCGTGGTGCGCGGCGTCACCGTGCGGCGGGCCACGCTCCACAACCAGGACCTGATCGACGCGAAGGACATCCGCGTGGGAGACCGGGTCCTGGTGCAGCGCGCAGGGGACGTGATCCCGGAGGTGGTCGAGTCCCTCTCCGCGACGAACAACGCGCCCGGGCGGGGTCCGAAGT
>JALNWB010000294.1 GCA_023231105.1 Ignavibacteriaceae bacterium
CTTCCGGAACTGCTGAGAATGAATCATATAAATTATTCGCTTCGCCGGTGCCGGATTTTAACCGGCAAGTTTTTCACGGAAACTTTACAGCCTCGCTGCAAAATATTTCTTCAACAAAATTAAATTATGATTTTACTGTTGAAGATAATTATCTCAATTTGAAAAATGATTCTTTAAAGGAAAATATTATTAAAGTGAATGGGTACACGAAATTTATCGCCAAACTTTTTGATGTCTCGCTATACGGAAAATTCCATTTGGCAAATTCAACGTTTGGTCCGCTGCCTTCTGAAAATTACGCATTCATTCAAGCGAAAGGGGTATTCGGGTTTTTAATCGGTAATTCGGTTAGAACTAATTTTGGGTTTGAATATTCAAAATTAGATACAAACAATTCGGTTTTCCCTTACATCGCGGCTGCATTCCAATTCGGGAAAGGGTTATCTTTTTTTGTCGAATATCATCCGACTTCTGCCATGGTAACTCAACAAAATTTTATTAACGCTAATAAATATTATACTCCGACGTTGCAATTCAACAATATTTTTTATTCCGTAACTTCGCAATATTCCTTAAGTACGAAATATGAGTATGAGAGAATGTTTGAAATTTCCGGTGGACTATCAGTCTTTTCCGCTTCAAATTATCCTTATTTTAGAAATACAGTACCAGCGGTAAATAGTTTTCAAATTGGTACGGTTGAAGCAAAAGCTGTTTCCGCTTTTGCCAGATTTAATTTGTACGCTGGAAAATTCGGCTTTTTTACGGGCGAAATTAATTTTCAAAATGTGCGAGATTCATCGGGAAATTCCGTGCCTTACGTTACTCCGATAAACGCAAATATTACATACGGATTATTCGTTACTCCCGAAATATCTTTATCGGCAACAATGATGTATTATTCTCCTTCTTTCATTAATTTTGCCAATACGGAAAAAGGAAAAGATTATTTTAATCTTGCGCTAAAAGGAGAAATGAATATTTCAGAAAAGATGTTTGCGCTGCTTGAGTTGCAAAACATCCTCAATCAAAAAAATGAAATCTGGAAAAATTATCAAGAACTTCCGCTTAGCATTTCGGCGGGAATAAAAATTATTTGGTAAAAATGACAAGAACTGAATTAGTAAAAAAACTTACTTCCTATGCAGTGGTTGACGATGCTTATGCCACTTCATTTATGGAAGCGTTTCTTATGCATTTGCACGAGCGATTACATGAGTATGAAACCTTTGTGCTGCCTTTTAAAATAAGTTTTTCTCAAAAAAAAGTTGTTAGGAATAACGAAGAATTTTATTTGATAACGTGTACTTCACAAAATCCACTTGATACTCCCCCTGAGGAATTAGTGTTTGCGGTACCGACCGTACATGATGAAAAAAAACACGACAAATATTCAGTTTTCTCTATCAGTATAGGGAAACAAATTATTCCAACCAAAGAAATGCTTGTATCGGGTTTTGCTTTTGAGCCAAGTTTTTCGTTAAAAAATTATTTCCGGGGAAAAGTAGAAAATCTTTTACAGAGCGGAGAGTTTGAGTCTAAGAAACCTGAACCATCCGATTTTGCATGGAATTTTGCCCCATCGGAAAGTGAAAACCTATTTTCATCAGATGAATCTTTACATGAAGAAATATCAAAAGAAGTTCAAGAGTTTACGTGGGATTTTGGAAATAACTGGAAACGTGAACTGCATGAAGAAGAGATCCTTTCAGTTGAACCTTCACTTGAAAATGTTATTAAACATACTTTCATTCAAGAAAATGTAAAAGAGGAAGAGGAAACAGAAGAAGAATCCTCAAAGTGGGATTTCGGAGAAGATGAATCGCAAAAATCTTTGGAAGCAAAAAATGAAACAAAAGCTCAGACCAAAATTGAAGAAGTTGATTTTTCAAAACTCCATGAGAAATTAAGTCCTGAAGAGCCCAGTTATGATTATCAAGAAGTTAAAGCTAAAACTCATGAAGTGAGTATTGAACTTCCGAAATTTGAAAAGTTGTTTGAGCGTGAAGATGTCCATGAAGAAGAACCTGAAAGCAATCTTCAAGAGGATGAATTATTGCGAAAGAACAACGTCCATGATGACCATTATGTTCATGTGCAATCTACCTCTGAGTTTGTGCTGACCCAAGAACAGGAAAGTTTACTTACAGGAAAAGATCCATTTAGCAATTTTACTGTTGAAAAAACAGATGCCGAGTTTGAAGATCATTCCGGCGGTTCAGTGTGGTCGGAACGATACTTCGGAAAAGAAAAAATCACAAGTTTTCCTTTCAAAAAAACCACCAGCGATGAATATCAAGTTACTAAAGAAAAAGAAGTTGAAGAAAATGAAACGCTTATTAAGAGAGAAAAAGGGAGTAAGTTTTGGTTAATCGCATCGGTAATGTTAATAATTATTATTGTTATTGTGCTTTATTGGAAAATGTTGGGAATTCCAAATTGGTTGAAAATACAGCCTCAAACAGAGCAACTTGTAAAAAAGAAACCGACAATAATTGAGCGCGAATATGATATCCCCGTCACTTATCCCTATGAAGTTAAGATAACAGAACCTCCTAAAGTTGAGCAAGTAGTTGATAATAAAAGCCAAAGTTCTCTTAGTCCAAACGTAAGCTCAACGGGGGAGAAATCTCAAATTATAAAAAATGATATTGAAACAAGTGATCTTTTTTCAAAAAACAATCCTTATAACCAAATAGGAAAAAAGAAGGACAAAACTCCTGAGCAAGTACAACCGTCTAAACCTAAAGCTGTTGAAGTAAAAGAACCTGTTAAGAAAAAAGAAGTGATCAAAGAAAAATTACCGGAAAACAAAAAAGCGATTTTAGTTCGTGATAATATTTATTTAGA
>JALNWB010000295.1 GCA_023231105.1 Ignavibacteriaceae bacterium
ATTTTATAATCAATTGCTCTTTCTCAATACCGCCTTCTTCTTCAGCATCTTTTATTAAAGATATTATGCTGTCTTTTATTGCTACAATCTTGCTCTTCTCTATGACAGGGATTTTTTGAGAAGGGGATTTATCAAGCTCTAATTTTCTAACTTGAAGATATCTTACGTTTTGCTCTTTTATTATTTCTGGTTGAATATATGTTTCGTTATTCCAATGTCTCAATACTCCTATAACAAGAACAGTTAGTCCTTGAGTCACTTCTTTGAATTTTGCTATGTCGTCCCCAAAAACCTTTAGACTTATCTGTCCAGAACCGTCATCCAATTTGAAGAATATATATTTCCTTTCTCCTTCATTTTCATATTTATCAACTATATTTCCAATTATATTAACTCGCACAATTTTCCTATCTCCTAATTCTAAAAAAGAAAACTTTTCACCATCCATTACAGGTTTTCCCATAAGGATATCCCCTACTTTCTGTTTATATGCAACATTTCTTTTGAATTGTTGTTCGTCTGGCATATTAGGGAAAAATAAATAGTGTTTATAAGTTTTTATGATATTTTTTTCTTATAATAGTTTCGAGACAGAATTCATCAGGACCCATTAAAACTATTGAAAATGTTGCAAGAGCAAGGGCAAAATCTCTTACTCCTATAGGACCATACCCCACAATAGTTATTATATCTATAAGGTGAAGTCCAAGCAAAAATGAACTTATTCTCGTATAAATCCCTAAAAGCAAGAATATTGAAAGAATAACCTCAAAACTTCCACTAATATAAATCAAAGTAGTTGGAGATATACTTAAGGATTTTGCAAATTCTGGAAGCATCCCTGTCCAAGAAGAGGGGTCCTTTAATTGTGAAAAACCAAACCAGAGAAATACTATTGCTATAGCTGTTCTTAAGAGAATAGGTGAATATCTTTTTAATTTTTCAAGATTCATTTTAAAATGCCTTTGTAAATTCCTTCATTTATTAATTCTTTAACCTGTGAAGTACCATGTTGGTTTGCGAATGCTTTCTCAAATTGACTTGATGTTCCACAATAAGGTGTAATAGCACGAGCAGATCCAGGATGGGCAGGTAAGAATAAAGTTAAATCATAAACTTCTCCTTTGTAAGCAACCCAACAATCTGATTCAACATTATGTCTTGATAATTCGCTAACTGGAATTCCTATATTACTATCTGAAGTTCCTGAATTATTATTCTCATTAGTATATACAACATTTCCTGTTGGATTAAGGCTATATAGAGTAGTATCTATTTGATTAAATGAATCGTTCTGCTGAAGACTTATTTGTTCGTTGGAAGAGTTGTTTCCTGAGAAAAATATAGTGAAAGCAACAACATTTACAATAATCAATGTAAATAACATTATTCCAATAGCACGTTTCATAAGTTGCGTTAGATTAATTTAATTTATAAATTTTATGTCGTTATTTTATGAGTTAGAAAACTCCAATATATCCTTTCTTTGGTCTATAAATCTCATTATCTTTAATCAATCTGTTTATTACTTCTTCTAATTCATCTTTTCCAAGTTTCCCTTCAAGTTCTTTTTCTAATTCTTCATAAGGAATCATTTTTCCCATTTTGCTTTCAAGGGCAGTTATAATTTCCTTTACCATAAATATCTTATTTCTTTGAGAAGAAGAAAACTTTCCCGATATTTTATCTATATCAAATGTTTTTGATTCATAATCATAACCTACTTGCATAAGATAATACTTCATAAGTTCTATAGATTGTTTTGCATCTTCTTTTGAAACTGTTTCGCTTAATCTTAATCTTGCAGATGCTTCAGACATTCTTACTAATGCTTGTAATTGTCTTGCTGAAATTGGGATTGGTCTCATTGCACTTTCAGAAGAAACTGGCTTATTTCTCAAATCTACATAGAACTTTTTAAGTTCATCAACTGCTTCAGAACTTAATACTGGATTTATTTTCTGTTTTGCATATGCAACATATTTTCTAAGTAAATTTGAATCTATAAGAACTTCTTTTGTATCTTTTTGATGTTCTTTTAAAACATGAGAGGCAATTTTTTCATCTTTAGCTCTATCTGGCAAATCCCTCAATGTGAATATAATGTCAAATCTATTAATTAATGTTGGAGGAAGGTCAATTTGTTGAGATATTGGCATAAAGGGGTCAAATCTTCCGAATTTTGGATTTGCTGCTGCAAGAACTGAAGTTTGTGCTTTAAGGGAAGCTTGAACGTTTGCTTTTGAAATTGTAACTGTTTGCTGTTCCATTGCTTCATGCATGGCACTTCTGTCTTGGGGATCCATTTTTTCAAGTTCATCTATACAAACTAATCCTTTATTTGCTAAAACCATTGCTCCTGCTTCAAGGCTCCATCCCTTAAGATATTCGTCTCTTACAACTGTAGCAGTCAATCCTGCTCCAGATGCAGATTTACCTACAACATATCTTCCTTTTGGAGAAATATTTGACATAAAAACTAAAGTTACACTTTTTGCTACTCCTGGGTCCCCTATTAATAAAATATGAATATCTCCCCTTGATTTTGAACCATCTGACATTTGTTTTCTTACTCCTCCAAATAATTGTAAAACTAAAGCTTTCTTTATTTCTTCATATCCCCAAACACTTGGAACAATACTTTTTGCTAAATTATCAAATATTTTTGGGTCTTCAGATAATTCATGAATTTGTCTTTCATCTTCATCATTTATATCTAATTCTTCAAAAGTTTCTTCCATAGGAATAATATTATTTGCTTCTACTGCTAGTTCAAATCTTGTGGATAATCCTCCTGTTGCCAATGGAACTGGAACTTC
>JALNWB010000296.1 GCA_023231105.1 Ignavibacteriaceae bacterium
CCAGAGGACGAAGCAGATCTCCTCCCCCTGGCCCGCCCCCTCGACCGCGCCCGTCGTCGCGGTGTCGTCCCCGTAGACCTCCATCCCGGAGAGGACGCCGCCGGCCGTCGTCAGCATGGCGCGGCCGATGAGCGTCTTCTCGAACTTCGTCGTGCTGCCGGGCTTCCGGTGGACGGAGTAGGCCGCGACTTCGTCCCCCATCGAGGCGGGGACGCCGTTCTTCCCGATCGTCCCGCCGACGGTCGTCACGAATCCGCTCGGCACCGGGTCGGGGAAATGGTTCGGGGGGAGGACCACGACCGTGAAGCTCCATGTCGAGGTCGCCTGCCCGCCGGCGGTGGTCACCGTGATCGCTCCGTTGTCCGCGCCTGCAGGAACAGCGGCCACGAGGGAGGTGCGGGTGAGGGTTCCCGAAACGATGTCCGCCGGCACGCCGTTGAAGGAAACGGAAGTCGCCGAGGCGGAACTGTCGTCGAAGTTGTACCCCGTGATCGTGACGTTGTCTCCCACACGGCCGCTGGTCGGGTTGAAGCCGACGACGCTCGGCGGGACGGAGAAGGTATCCGTCGATGTCGCGGTTCCGGCGGAGGTCGTGACCGTGATCGTCCCGGTGATCGCCTCGGCGGGGACGGTCGCGACCACCTCGTTGTCCGACGCGGAAACGACGGATGCGGGAGCACCGGCGAAGGCGACCGTCGGCGTCGATCCGAAGTTGTACCCGCCGATCGTCACCGTCGTGTCCATGCCGCCGCTTCCCGGCGAAAACCCGGTGATCCTCGGGGGAACCGTGAAGGAGCCGGACGTGAGGAAGGTCCCGCCCGGGGTCGTGATCCGGATCGGACCGCTCTGGGCCCCCGCGGGGACGGTCACCACCAGGTTCATCCCGTCGACCACGTTGTCCACGGTCGCCCGGACGCCGCCGGTGAAGGTCACGTTGTCGTTCGCGGAAACCGCGCAGAAGTTGGCCCCCGCGATCGCCACGCGGGCTCCCACCACCCCGCTGTTGTCGAAGGCGGTGATCGTCGGCGGATAGTAGACCCGCAAGGGGACGGCCGAGGGATACGTATAAGACGGCTCCGCCCCCTGGTACGTCACGGTCCCGTTCGGCGTAAGGGCGAGGGTCGCCAGGCCGGATGTGTTGTCCTGGAACCAGAAGGAAAGGGGCTCGTTCGGAAGGGCGCCGTTCACCAACCCGCCGGTCGATCCATAGACCGCCAGAAAGCTGTATCCGCCGGTCCCGGCCCCGAAGCGGTAGACCCCCACGGGACGGGTCGCGATGCTCGGGACGAACACCCCGACGAGTCCGTTGTCGAGCGCGGCGGAGAAGTCGTTGATCTTCAGGTCGCCGCTCACGAACATGACCTTCCCCGTGGTGACGACGGCGGATTCCCATGTCGACGGATCGGACGGAGGATCGGCCGCGGCCGCCTGCGCGAAGATCAGGACGATCGTCGCCGCCACTCCCCGAAAAAAGCGCTTTCTCATCGAGTGTCCCCTCTTCTCCCTATGGGTTAGAACATCACATCTATGCGCAGGGACTTCGCCGCGGATTTCCAGACGAGCGGATCGACGGTCATATGCAGGGCGGGGCGTTCCGTCCCTTCGGAAACCCGGAAGAGGACGACCCGGAGGAGGTCTCCGGCGATCGCGCCGTCCTTCGCCGCGGATTGGGGATCGTCGCCGTAGATCGGCATGAAACCGTACTTCTCCGACGTGTCGGCGGCAATGGTGAACCGGCCGACGAGGAGTCCGTCCGCCGTGTAGGCACGGACCTCGTCCCCCTTGAAGAGCGGCGCCCCGTTGCAGGTCGCGCTCCCGTGGATCGTCATCCAGACGGGCGTCCGCACGATCTCCGCCGCCGTCGCGGTCGCCGCCACAAGGATAAGGATCAGGACCAGAAACCCGCGTCTCATCGCCGTCCTCCTGTTCGTTTTCGTTTCGTGGGATCGGAAAAGGATTTATTTCCAAGACGTTTCAAGCGTGTTCCTTCTTCGTTCATGAGTATTCCTTATCATTATCGGAAAGAGCCTGGCAAAACTTTACTCTTAAAACACCGTTACAACAACGCCGGACGGAATGCGGGAGAGGAAGCGGGTTTTCCAGCGCACCCGAAATGTGAGAGGATGAATCCGCCATGCAGGATATCATCCGAGACCTACTGATCAAGATCGGGGAGGACCCCGACCGGGAGGGGCTCAAGAAAACCCCGGAGCGGTTCGAGAAATCGATCTCGTTCCTGACGAAAGGGTACCAGCAGGACCCGCGCGAGGTGCTGCGGAGCGCCATCTTCCACGAGCAGTACGACGAGATGGTGACCGTCAAGGACATCGACATCTTCTCGATGTGCGAGCACCACATGCTGCCGTTCTTCGGGAAGTGCCACGTGGCGTACATGCCGCGCAAGCACATTGTCGGGCTGTCAAAGATCGCCCGCGTCGTCGAGCTCTACGCCCGCCGGCTGCAGGTCCAGGAGCGGCTTACGCAGGAGATCGCGACCGCCCTCATGGACACCCTCCAGCCGCACGGGGTGGCGGTGGTCGTCGAGGCGTTCCACCTGTGCATGATGATGCGCGGCGTGGAGAAGCAGAACGCCAAGGCGGTAACTTCGGCGATGCTCGGGGTCTTCCGCACCCGGGAATCGACGCGTATGGAATTCCTGGAATTGATCAAGCCGAACCTCAACATCGTCCGATAGCGGGATACCTACGAAGCGGGGGTGGGGAGCATCGCTCCTCACCCCCGTTTTCGATCGGGGAAGTTGCGTTACTTCGCCGGGGCAGGAGCTTCCGCCGGGGCCGCCGCGGGTGCTTCCGCCGG
>JALNWB010000297.1 GCA_023231105.1 Ignavibacteriaceae bacterium
CAAGTTGTGAACAGATATTATTCCGCAGTTCACGATATTTCAAATATGGGTATGGGAGTTACAGCCGGATTTTTATCTTTTTCAAAAGATTTAATTCCGAATAAATTCAGCGGTAAACTTGGTTTTGCAACGGCAATTTCAAATGTTACACCGAACGGCGGTTCTTCCTATATCGGTTCAGAAGTTAACGTGGAATTTAAATACAACATCAAAGTTTTTCTAACGCTGGGTTTAAGCGCCGGTTATTTGCAATTAGGTGATTTTTATAATGCCCCTTCCGTTAAGTATAACAGCAGTTCTGAAAAACCAAAAGATCCGTTTGTAATTTTTACTTCACTTAGCTGGTTAATGTTTTAGGAGAAACCCATGAAAAAATTATTTGGATTATTACTTATGGCTGCTTTTGTGTTTAACGGATGTTCAGGATTTCTTTATACGAAAATGTCTCCTTTGGAATTTGCTGATTTCGATTATGGATTTCCGACAAAAAAAGTTTTATCAAATCCTTCCATCTCCTTTATTGATGAAGGACATGGAAAACAAACGATTGTTCTTGTTCACGGACTTGCAAGCAACGCTGGTTTTTGGCGGTACAATATTTCCGAACTTGCCAAACAATATCGCGTCATCGCAGTTGATTTGCCGGGTTACGGAAAATCGCAAAAAGATTATTACCCGTACAACATGAGTTTCTTTGCCGATCAGATAAAACGGTTAGTTGATGAATTAAAGATCGATAAATTTATTTATGTCGGGCATTCGATGGGAGGACAAATTGGAATCAATTTCGCGATGCGTTTTCCGGAGCGGTTGGAAAAATTAATTTTGGCATCTCCCGCCGGATTTGAAGAATTTGAACAAGGTGAAGGCGATTGGCTCCGCAGTGTTATGACTGTTTCCGGAGTGAAAAAAACTTCCGAAGAAGGAATTAGAAGAAATCTTTCCATGAACTTTTATACGTGGTCTGATAAATGGGAGTGGATGGTTGAAGAACGCGTCCGAATGGCAAAAGCAAAAGAGTTTGATGATTTTTCTTACACGGTCGTTCGAAGCGTAAACGGTATGCTTGATGAGCCAACGTGGGATAAGCTCGATAAAATTTCCGTTCCAACGTTAGTTATTTTTGGAAAGTATGACGGTTTAATTCCAAATCCATATTTGAATCCAGGCACAACCACCGATGTTTTTGAATCCGGCGCAAAGGCAATTTCAAATTGCACCTTACATCAAATTGATAATTGCGGACACATGTTGCAAATTGAAAAACCGGAAGAATTTAACGAGACAGTTTTAAATTTTCTTCAAAAATGATTTTAGAAAAGGCGGCAAACTTCAAATAAGATTGCCGCCTTATTTCTTACCCATTCTTTTGCTGAAAGAGTCAAAGCGGAGTTTCATTCTTATGCCGCCAGTTTTTCTTTTAATTCATCCCTTTTCTTCCATGAAAAATCATAAATGCCATATTCGCCTATTGCCTGAGAAACATCAGGAGCAATTTCTTTTTCTAAATCATTCAATATCATTATTCCCTCATTATCGCGGGCAAGTTTTGTATCTTCAAATGCAAAAAGGTGAGCAATAATGTTTTGTTTCTTAGGACTTGAAACTGCTTTGATAATTCTTTCGGGAGCTTTCGCAGAAGAAGGAATTAAAAAATCAAACTTGTGTTGAAATGAACTTTTCCCTTGCAATATTATATTTCGTGAAAAACGGACATTATTCTGATGAAGGAAATTAGTAACATCTTCTAAAAAGAAGGATTCCACTTTTGGGGAAGCAATAATATACAGATCATCAACCGCCATCAACGCTTGTAAATAATTATGTTTACGCATTGGAAATGTTGATGGTGTTGCCATTGTTGTTAATTCGTTGCCTTTTATTATCACACCAAAACCATTAAGGATTGAATCTAATTCTTTTTTTCTTGCAGGCGTTGTTATCTCTTCTCCCGCCATCTCGAGATTATTAAGCGTTTCTCCATCATCCGTCATATAAATATGGTCTCTCTCATCCCGTTTAAGATAGAATTGAATATAATCATTGATATGATTTACAAACGGTGTAGTTACTTCGTAATAGCCGTTTATTTCTTTGTAGTTGATTTTTTGTTTCAACCAACTGATGTATGATTCAATGAGGTATTTCATATCAATAATGTTTTCGTAATCTTTGGTAATTGTTTAACGTTGCAATATCTAAAAAAATCTTCCATAATTTCATAAATATCTTTTCCGTCAAGCGATAATAATAATTCCGCGAGAACTGCCCACTTTTCTCCAAAACCGTCAATATATAAATGTAAGTGAGGAGAAGGAATTACTTTTCCATTGTATGGTTCAAGTAATGGTAATGGAACAGTTTCAACTTCGGGATTAGGATGCGGAGCACCATCAAAATCCAATCTTCGAAGTATATAGGCTTTTCTAACTCTATTTTGATAAACAACTTTTGTTATCTTAATGCTTCCGCGGTAAAGGTCAAATAAAAATTTTTCCCGCTTATCGGCAGTCGTAAAAGAAAGGACTAACTTCTCACCAGAATGAGGGAATTGATATTCTAGATCATCTTCGGGAAATTTTTCCATCTCAAAAAAATAATCAGCGTCTTCTTGGGAAATAAAATGCGCCATTGTCAAATCGTCCTAAAATCTATTTCAATATTTCTCATCTGTAATATTTAATTTGTTCTCATTTCCAAATTATTTATAACGTTTCTATTACTTCGTTTTAATTAATTTAGAAATGTTTTGAAGTATGATTAAAGATTTTCCGATCATCA
>JALNWB010000298.1 GCA_023231105.1 Ignavibacteriaceae bacterium
GCCATTTGCATTTGGCGCAACGGGTCGGCGCAAACGAGCATATCCGTTACAGCGGTTCGCCGATCCCGCTGTCGTTTGATGAAACCGATTATTCGCATCAGGTCGTTCAGGTCGATATTCGGGCGGGCCAGCCGGTTGAAACCATCGCCGTTAAAATCCCCCGCAGCGTGCAATTACTAAGAATTCCGAACGGCAAAGATTTTGCGGTATTGTCTGAGGTGATCGGGCAGTTGGAAACACTGACCCTCGACGATCTGCCAATCGAGCAACGGCCGCTGCTTGAATTGCGCATCAGGCTGGAAAAACCGGAACCCGGATTGCGCCAGCAGATTGAGGAAGTGATCGCCAAGCTGCCGGTGCGTCTGTTGAAAGTCTCCACGGCTTACAGCGGCAGCGAAAAAAGCCTGGCCGACTTGAAAATCGAAGAACGCCTCGAAGAACTGCAACCGTTGGATGTTTTCCAGCGCTGTTATCAAAACAAATATGACAAGGACGCACCCGAAGCCATGAATGCATTGTTTAACGAGTTGGTTGAAAACCTGCAAGGAACGGAATAATGCGCATTTTAGCGATACGCGGAAAAAACCTGGCAAGCCTGGCCGAGCCGTTTGAGATTCTGCTCAATTCCGGGCCGCTGGAGCAGGCCGGATTATTCGCCATTACCGGACAAACCGGCGCCGGTAAAAGTACGATCCTGGATGCATTGTGTTTGGCGCTGTATGATGAAATTCCACGCCTGCCGAGTGGTCAAGGTTTTGCGGTAGGTCATAAAGACGAGGATGAAAATCTGCGCGTGACCAGCAACGACGTGCGTTCGATTCTGCGCCGAGGCACCAGCAACGCTTACGCCGAAGTGGATTTTATCGGCAAGGACAAGCACCACTACCGAGCGCGCTGGGAAGTCAGCAAAGCCCGAGGCAAAGCGGATGGTCGCTTGCAGGCGCAAGAAGTCACCTTAAGTAAAATTGATGACGGTCAGCGCATCGGGCAGGGCAAGAAAAACACGCTGGAAATGATCAGTGAGTTGATTGACCTTAACTTCGACCAGTTCCGCCGCTCGGTGTTATTGGCTCAGGGCGATTTTGCCGCGTTTTTGAAAGCCAAAAAAGACGAGCGTTCCAGTTTGTTGGAGCGCATCACCGGCACCGAACTTTATTCCGAACTGTCCATCGCCGCATTCGATCGGGCCAGACAGGAAAAAGACGCGCTAAACCTGATTACAAGCCGAATGCAGGATCAAATCCCGCTGGATGAAACGGCTCGTCAACTGCTGGAACAACAGCGGGATCAGCTCGTCAGCCAGTTGGCTGATCTGGATAAGCAAATAGCCAGCAACCAGAAAATCATCGACTGGTATGCCGAACTGAAAAAACTGCAAGAGGCTGAACGGGTTGCTCGTGACCATCTAGCTGGCAGCCAACAAGCGTGGGATGCAGCCGAAGCCGAGCGGCAGCTCATGCAAAAAGTCGAAGCCGTTCAGCCTTTAAGGCCGCTGTTAAGCCAGTACCAAACCGCCAATACAGAACACCTGGATGCTCAACAAAAGCTCAAAGACAGCAGCGATCAGCAGTTGGCCGTTGAAACAAAGCTGCATACGGCAAAAGAACAGCTCGGCACTATTGCCGTTGCTTTAGTTGAAGCCGAACAGCAACAGCAGCAAGCGCAACCGATATTAAACAAAGCGCGGGCCTTGGACACCCGGATTGATGTTATCCGGCAAACTGTCAGCACTTTGGCGGGTGAAGAAAACCGGTTGTTTGCAGCGTTGGACAGCGCCGAAAAAGACCATCAATCCCTATTAACTCGGCAGGCTGAACAAACCACGGTGCTGCAACAGCTTAATATCTGGCTGGAACAAAATCAGGCGATCAAACCCATTGCAGCCGAATGGAGCCGGTGGGATGCGGAGCTGGAACGCTATCAAGCGTTGAGCTCCCGCAAAACAGACGCCGAACATAATGCCGAGCAGTTAAAGCTGGCGGTTACCAAAGATGAACTCAGCTTGGCAGAGCTAAAGCTGGCGATTGACGACAGCCACAACAAACTGGAACTGCATCAACATTCGCTGGCCCAACTGAAAACACAGGACAGCCGCCAGTCGCTTGAAGATCTGCATCGTGCAAAAGGCGAGCTTGAAATCAAGCGCGAACAGCTCATCTTGGCGCTGAAACTGGCGAATAATGCACAAGAGCTGCAACAGGCTATCAAGCAGGATGCGGACAAACTGGCAGCTACCGAACAGACGATTAATGACAGTACGCTGCAACTGCAAACGGTAAATCAGCAGCAGACTGCTAACAGTGTCGCGCTGATCGAGGCTAAAAAAGCCTTGGATTTGATACAGGCGACAACCCATAAAAACGCCGAACAATTCCGCGCTTTGTTGCAGGGCGATCAGCCTTGTCCGGTTTGCGGTGCGCTTGAGCATCCCTGGAAAGATCATGTCAGCATAGGCAATGAACATGCCGTGGCGCAGTCGGCCCGAGTCGTCGAGCTGGAAAATCTGAATGAAACGCTGATTAAAGCTATTGCCGAATTGACCAAAGGCATCAGTCAGGGACAGGAGCAAAAAACAGCACTAACCGAAAAGTTGGCCGAGGCGCAGACAAAACTGGCTCAATGCGGCAGTGATTGGGACGCTTTAGCGATGCATCAGAAACCGGATTTTGCAGTCACTGATGTGCAGCTTTTGCCTGCACTTAAAAATCACGAAGAACAGATCAATTCC
>JALNWB010000299.1 GCA_023231105.1 Ignavibacteriaceae bacterium
ATCCTTTTATCAATCCTACAGTTTGTGGTTGTTGCAATTCATCAATTTTATCGGCAATATTTTTTCTAATTGAAAAGAGCCATGAAGAGAAAGTTGATTTATCATAGTCGAGTATTTTAACATCCTCCGGATTTTTTACCGAAAGAAAACCGGTCACTCCTTGCTTTAGTAAATAAGCTTGATAATCAAACTCTCCCGGATTGCGAGTTCCCTTTCCTTTATTGTAAACTCCCTTTATGGAAACAACATTTCCCGGATTAAGTTTATAATAAAGATTTAGAAATCCTTTTTTACCATCGGTTTTAACACGGCAGATAATAGTGAACTGTCCAGCGATTTTATTACTGTCTGTAATAACCGAATCTGTCTCGATCTTAAATTTAAAATCATTCTCCCTCTTTATTTCTATCGAAGAAATTCGTCCAACCATTTTGACATCTTTTACGAATTGCTGAGGCAGAGGATATTTAACTTCAACCCTATTTTGAAATTGAAAGAGAAGCATCCCAAAAAGAAAAACCGAAAGAGACGCGTAAATGAAGGTTGGAATTTCTTTACTTTGTTTCTTAATCCATCTCCAAAATAAAATTGATAATGCAATTGAACCAATGAAAGTGGTTCCGAGAAATATAAAACTGATTTGGAAAACCGATTCGGCAATTATTCCCAAGACAAATGCTATAGTAATGCCAATTAAAGGATAATGCTTCAGCATAGATTTTTTATAATTGCAGTTTTAATATCGGATAAATCGGAAATACTCTCAGAGATTTTCTGCGCTTTATATCCGGCAGTGATCAACAATGATGGATTTTTCGTGTGTGTTTTTACCGATAAATCTTCAACGTTCCCGTGATCTGAACAGAGGATGATTGAAAGTTTTTCTTCATCAAATTGAGTAAAAATTGTAAAAAGGAATTCATCAAGAATTTTAAAAGTTGCTTCTGTGTCTTCATCATATCTTCCATGACCAAGATGATCGGTTAAGAAATATTCAAAGGCGGTAAAGGAATTTTTGTAAGAAATATTTAAAAGGTTTTCTGCTGCATGTTTTGCAGTTATTACCGGTAGATCATAACCAAGTTTTGTATTCCAGCGGGCATTGTTAATTTCGGCAGTCAACGCTTCACCTTTTACTACATCATCATAACCATTTAGGCGCATACCGTTTAGATTACAGCTAAGTGTTGTAACGCTTAATCGTTTTTTGCCGGAATTTATATAATCAAAAAATACTTGGGGATATGCATTAGCAAAAGTGACATTTTCATTCTTATCTAAAAAATATTTGAAAATATTTTGCTGTTTAATAATTGGAATTAGAGTGGAATAAGGAAAAGGTCCAAAGTGTTGTTTAATTATTTGAGGTGCTTTTACCCCACAGAAAATGGAGGTTTGTCCCGTACCACTTTGTGGTAATCCCTCAATTCCCATCGAGGCATCGATGCCGGATAGAAATATTTTTCCATTTGAAAGAGATTGATTTTCAAGATGAGGACTTGTTCCGAAAATATCAGTGAAAGTTTTAAAACCGTATTTGAAAAAAGGATTCCAATCATAATCTTTTTTCCCGATACCAACACCGTCAAGAAAAAGAAGTAGAATATGCTGATCCGGTTTTCCCATTTGTTATTTCATCTTTGATTCAACCATAATTGTCACCGGTCCATCATTAATTATTTTCACCTTCATCATCGCCCCGAATAGCCCGGTTTTAATTTTTGCCTCACCCAAATTCTGTTTTAATCTTTCAATAAATTTTTCATACAACGGGATTGCGATTTCCGGCTTAGCCGCATTGGTAAAACTTGGTCTATTTCCCTTTTGTGCGTCTCCATACAAAGTGAATTGAGAAATTACTAATATTTCTCCGTTAGTATCTTTAATTGAAAGATTCATTTTTTCATTTTCGTCTTCAAACACACGTAGGTTACAGCATTTGTCAGCTACAAAATTTACATCATCAATCGTATCTGATGATTTAATTCCGAGAAGCAACACTAAACCTTTTCCGATTTCTGCTTTATAATTTTCTCTTTCAATAATTACAGCTCCTTCACTCACACGCTGAACTAATGCTCTCATTTCCATTCCCCTTTTACGACGCGATCTATATTTGCATAATCTTTCCAGATTTGAACAGACGAGAAATTATTCGATTCAAAAATCGATTTCACATGTTCCGATTGTCCGGCACCAACTTCAAAAAACACCTTCGCATTTTCATTCAAAAGTATCGGTGAAGTTTCAATAATTTTCCGATAAAAAGTTAACCCATCGGAAAAGTCCGTTACAGCATAATCCGGTTCATGATCTACAATTTCTTTTTGAAGTGAAGCAAATTCTTTCTGAGAAACATACGGAGGATTGGAAACGATTATATCCAGTTTTTCATCCAACTGCAAAGTGGAATTCAAAACATCCTCTTCTCTAAAGGTGATTCGCTGCGCAACATTATGAGTTTCAGCATTTTTTTTTGCAATAGTAAGAGCATCGGGACTTTTATCAACCGCTATAATTTTTGCGTTGGGCAAATGGTGAGCGAGTAAAACAGCTATAATTCCGCTTCCGGTTCCGATATCCAAAATGTTCAAGTTAGTTTCTTTATCAGTTTGATTCAAAATTGTTTCGATCAGAATTTCAGTTTCCTGGCGTGGGATCAA
>JALNWB010000300.1 GCA_023231105.1 Ignavibacteriaceae bacterium
ACATTATTCTACAAAAAGAGATACACTGATGAAATTTTTCAAAATATTGATCTTGACTTTTATTATGACCGGCGTTTTCACCATCAACGCACAAGAAAAAATAACCTTACGGCAAGCTATAACCACAGCGCTGCATCAAAACACTTCTGTTATTAAAAGCGCTAATAATTTAGAAACTTCAAACGCTGCGGTGAAAAACGCTTATGGAAATTTTCTTCCGAACTTAAACTTTAGCAGCGGATGGAATTGGCAAAGAGTAAGCAATGGTAAGGGAGCTACTGTTGTTAATTATTTTGGTGAAGCTCAAACACTTGGACCAACGGAAACGGATTCACGAAGCTACAGCATGTCTCTTGGCGGTAACGTTACGCTGTTCGATGGACTTGCGAATATTTCATCTCTTAATCAAAAGAAGAACGACCTCCAATCAGCAAAATATGATCTTGATAAATTAAGACAGGATGTTTCGCTTCAAACAGTCAATCTTTTCATCACAATAACTAACAATGAAAAGATTCTTAAATTCCAGGAGGAAGATTTAAAATACAACAAAGATATGCTGAACAAAGTAAAGGAGATGTTTGACTTGAGAATGAAAGCGAATGTTGACCTTTACGCGCAAGAATTTCAAACCTCTAATGCTCAACTTTCTTATCTGCAAGCGAAGAGTAATTATGAAAAGTCGAAGATAGCGTTACTGAATTATTTATCAAAAGATATTCTTAAAGATTATACCTTCGCAATGGATTCATCCTATTTACCTGATGAAGTAAAAAATATTGATGATATTAATGCTCTTTATAAAACCGCTTTAATCAATCGAAGTGATTATCAAAGTTCAAAATTGAAATTTGAAAATTCGGAGTATCAATTAACTACTGCACGCGGAGGTTACTTCCCAAGTCTTAGCGGAAATTATGGCTTTTCAACAAGCGCAACACAACCCAAAGATTTATTAAGCAGAAAAGTTTATAACTTCGGTCTTTCATTAAGTCTTCCCATTTTTTCAAGATGGAGCACCGAGTATGCAACACAATCAGCGCAAGTACAGATTAAAAATACGAACGAAGATTTAAACGCTTTGGAAAGACAGATAAAAAGTGATTTGAAAAATGCCGTACTTGATCTACAAACGGCAACATTACAATTGGAAGTTACAAAAGCGGCTCTGAAATCAGCGTTGGAAACATGGCAGATCAAGCGGGATTCTTACACTCTTGGTTCTGCCACATTTATCGATCAACAGCAATCATATCGAGATTATGTTCAAGCTACGAATAACGCCATTGCCAGCGAATCAAATTATATCCTTAAACAATTTGGTTTGTTAAGTGCGCTTGGGCTTTTGAAAACCGAATAACCATTTTAATAGTGGCGTAAGTAATTTACGCCACTTCTTTTTTCTTTCGCTTAAAAATTCTTGCAACCATTCCAACAAAACCTTTCTCCCCAAGATCATCAAGAATACTATAAACTACGGGAACTATAAATAATGTTAGCAGCGTGGATGTAATCAATCCGCCGATCACCGCCTGCCCCATCGGCGCTCTGAATTCGGAACCTTCTCCAAATCCGAACGCTACCGGAACCATTCCAAAGATCATTGCGAATGTTGTCATTAATATGGGACGAAGTCTTGTCGGTCCGGCTTTTATTAAAGCGTCGAAACGTTCAAGTCCGCGCGACCTTAATACGTTTGTGTAATCCACAAGAAGAATTCCGTTTTTTGTTACTAATCCCATTAACATTATTATTCCGATCATTGAAATCACCGAGAGCGTGCTTCCAAATAATAGGAGGAATAATACGGCTCCAATAATGGACATCGGCAGCGCAAGCATAATTGAAAACGGATGAACAAAACTTTCAAACTGCGCAGCAAGCACGATGTAAACAAAAATAATTGCCATGGCAAGCGAGAGTAACATATTTGCAAATGATTCAGCCTGCTCTTCCCCTTGCCCAACAACGCTGATAGTATAACCCGGAGGAACATCTATCTTTTGAACTTCGACATTAACATCATCTAAAATTTCACCAAGGGTTCTTTCCGAAACGTTAGCGTCAACACGTACTTCCCGCTGCCGTGCGTATCTCATAATTTTAGAAGGACCGGCTCCTTCACTTACCGATACAACATTGCCCAACGGAATAAGAATATCTTTCCCGTCTAAAGTTTTTTTGTTGCTCTTTATCGTCATAAAAGGAATTGTATTCTTTGAAGTTCTATCTTTTTTCTGTAGTTGTACGCGAACATCATACTGTTCATCTGCATCTTGAAATTTTGTAGCGATAAAACCATCAACCAACGCGCGCACCGTCGATGCGATTAAATAAGGATTAACCGCGAGATCGGAGGATTTTTCGCGGTCAATATTTAAACGAACTTCCGGTTTGGATGTTTCAAGATTATTCGCCACATCAACTGTTCCCGCTGTTGACTTAACAATCTTTTCAACTTTATCGGCAAGCTGACTTATCACTTTTATATCTTCACCGCGAATACTAAACGTTAACGGTTTTTCATTTCCACCCGGACCGCCTTCAAGTAAATAAGCTATTTTTGCTCCGGCAATATTTTTAAATTCATTTCTCGCTTCTGTAATTAGCTGCCGGACTCCTTTTTCCCGTTCTTTCTTCTTAACAAGTTTTAC
>JALNWB010000301.1 GCA_023231105.1 Ignavibacteriaceae bacterium
AAGAGGAGAATCGTACTTTTCAAGATAGTTTTTGACAATGTCCCCTCTGGCGTCGGAAGGAATAAGTTTGATTGAAGTTAAAGGTGAGGAGTCAGGCAGAGCAGCAAATATTTTTGTTCTCGTATTGTCTGTTTCAAGTGTTGTTGGGTCGGCAACGTTCATTGACAAGAGAGTGAACAGTGAGACACCGATAATTACAGGGGTCGTGACAAAGAAAAATACCGCAATAAATATTGTGACGGGTAACTTATAATTCCTTTTTCCCAGCATACAATAATGATAGCACAAGTGAAGATGTCGAATCGATAATATGTAAAGATTTGGATATCCCGGTAACCCTTTGGAGATGTCTCTTGTGAACTTAATTATCTCAGAATGGAACTCTTTTATAAATAGCCTTGTCGAGATAAAGCAAGGCATGAGCACATATATTGCGGAGAAACAGATCTTTGCCTTAAACTACGCTTAGTTATTTACCTTAAGCGGTATAGAACTTATTTCTTTAATGATACTCGCCAGCTTTGAATGTTTTAATTATACTGTAGAAGACTTGTACTGGTACTATTTTTTTCTCGCCGTCTTACAAGACCGATTGAATATAAGAATCAAAGCCAGATTCACCTACAAAACCTGGTAGTAAATTAATGCCCGGGAAGGGTTTAATTAGTTTTCGATTCCAAACAATTTGTGTGTATGGAGTAAAAACTATCTCGTGTTTATCGTTTATATGTAACTGGCTTTTAAGAATTGTGAGCACTCCCACGCCTGTAGGTGGTTTAGCCTTAAATGACCTTTCTAATTCATTGATTACACTTATTGGCATTGTTCCTATATCAATATAGACTAAACGATTATCACTTAAGGAGAACTGATCTTTAGCGTTTCCATAGAGAGTGCGCACCTTTTTAACTATCGTATTCCCAAAATCCCTATTAATAATAAGAAAAATACTCTTATGGGTGACTAAATAAGCGTCTTCTGTCGTAACATAGTTAGGAACATTCTTCTGAAGAGAATTTAAAAACTTAGGTAAGGGTAATTTATAACTTCTTATTGTAATTTCATAAGTTTTAAATTTATATTTAATTTGATTGGTTAAGCCAATCACTTTCTCCAAAATACTATCTGCTATAGTTTTTACATCACCAAAAGATGCTGTCCCCTTCCAACCAACCTCGATTTCTATATTGCTTATTTTGAAATTAAAAAATCGTGGAAATAAATTTTCAGTTAGCAAATAGAGAAACTTTTCCCTTTGATAATCTGGTTCTCTTTGATATCTTTGTTTACATTCGACTTGAAAGTGGTCTGGTATACCATTACCGCTTACATTAAATTCGTGTGTTTTTATTTTATCCTTAGATTTCCGAGGAATAAAAAACACCTCGAAACCATTTAATTTAAAGTTTGCCGCGACAAAAAGCTCGAACCTTATTTGATCAAAACTATTAGAATTACTTAAACCATTTTTATAATCAAAAAACACTTTTTGGTTTTGGGATAATTCCTCCGATAATAATCGGATATCTCTATCAAGAAGCATTAACTCTAAATGCGCCTTGCACTTATTTGGAAGAAGTGAGATATCGGTTTTCTCTTGATCAAGTTTTAAATGACTTAAAACATCACGAATGAGTGGGTGGGTATGTTTTTCGAGGTTTTCAATTTCGGGATTATAAACACTTTTTTCACTAATTTTGAGTCTCTTTTTATAAAAATCTTCTATAGAAGTTTCAATCCATTTGCCTCCGAGTAGTTTTCGTAAATGGGGATATAAATCTTTCGCATTAGAAACCTTAATCATATGAGCCAATCAACATTAAAATAAATTCCTCCGAATTATTTCCTCTAAGATAAAAGTAACTACGGCTACTATGATACCGATCACAATTTTCTTAATTGATTTTTCTGACCCACTCGCACGATTGTCAATACTGATTCGGGAATTATTGCCAAATTGCTCAATTTTGTCTCTACCTACATTATCCATTTTTTATCTCTGAGACTGGATTGTTCCCTGTTTGAACAACAGCGTCTCTACCTGCTTTAACTGAAAATTTAACATTGAATTGTTCAAAAATAAACTCGGTATATTTATTTAGACACGTGATTTTTGCTCGTAATTGGTCAAGAACACTTGTGAATCGGACGTCTTCACTTGTTACCCCAAAAGGAGGTTTTGCGTCACCAAAATTATAAACTTCTCGTGCAGAAACAAATATCTCAAAAAGATTGCTCTCACATTCATTAGTCCAATCAGACAACCACATCCTCCATTTTTGGATTGCTTCAAGGGTCGAGCTATTATCCCCCCATTCCTTTCTCTCTTTCATTCCGAAGTATTCGTTGTTTACGGGAGTCATTAATCTATAACCCTTGACGATATATTCCTCAAGAACACTTATTGCTTTTTCTGGTTTAACTTTTAAATATGGAATTGACACAACATTTTAGAAAAGCGTCGTTAATCGCCGAAAATTCTGATACAGTCTTAAAGAAATTCTCCAATTGTTTATATTCTCGAAATTTGAAATCGATTTTATATTTGTAATACGGATCGGTATCAATATATTTTTCGAATTAAACAATCTTCTTCAGTGAG
>JALNWB010000302.1 GCA_023231105.1 Ignavibacteriaceae bacterium
CTCTGCATAAAGCCTTTTGAATTGCACAGCCCACGGGTAAACAAAGATCACTTCCAAATCGAAAATGATGAAGAGCATTGCAACGATATAATATTTAACCGAAACTCGATCATGGGTGGTTCCAATCGGTTTCATTCCGCTTTCGTAAGTGGAGAGTTTTTCCGTAGTAGGTCGCTTTGGTCCAAAAATGTTGGACGAAAAAACCGTAGCTGTTGCAAAAATTGCTGCAAAGCCGAAAACTAAAAATATTGGGATATATTCGATTAACATTTTTTCTTTTAATTATTTTGGATTCAAATTTATCACAAATACGCTTGAATGTCAATTTAGTTATGAGTTCCCGGCGGTATATTTTTGCGAACCACGCGGAAAATTGCTTAGTCAATTCAAGAAAAAAATTTTATTTTGATGTAAGAAGAATTCAAACAGAAGGAGAAATATGGAACTTCGATTTATAGGCGCCGCAAAAACTGTAACCGGCTCACTACATTATTTTAAAGTAAACGGGAAAAAATTTATTATTGATTGCGGATTGGTTCAGGGCAAACGAAAAGAATCATTTGAATTAAACAAAACCTTTGAGTTTTTCGATCCGGAGGAAATTGATTTTGTTATTCTTTCTCACGCACATATTGATCATGCGGGAAACCTTCCCAATCTTGTTAAAAGAGGATTCCACGGGAATATTTACGCTACTCTGGCAACGCGCGATCTTTGCTCTGTAATGCTTTTAGACAGCGCACATATTCAAGAAAAAGACGTTGAGTACGTCAATAAAAAAAGAAAAAAACAGAACAAAAATCTTTTTGAACCTCTTTACACAACGCAGGACGTGCATGAAACCATGGCACTGTTTGTCGGATTAAATTATCACCGCACTTTTAAAATTGATGACAACATTTCCGTAACTTTTTATGATGCCGGACATATTCTCGGTTCCGCAGTAGTTTATTTAACAATTAAAGAGAATGGCAAAACTTTCACCCTTGGTTTTTCAGGTGATTTGGGGAGACCGAATTTGCCAATCCTCCGCGACCCTGAAAAAATTCCCGATGTTGATTTCTTTATTTGCGAAAGTACTTATGGCGGAAGATTCCATCAGACATTTGATAAAACGGAAGAAAATCTGATGGAAGTCTTGAATAGAGCAATTCAAAGAAAAGCGAAAATTATTGTCCCTTCATTCAGCGTAGGTAGAACGCAGGAGCTTGTTTATGTACTTAATCAAATATTTGAAAAAGGAAAAGTCTCGCCTATTCCGATTTTTGTTGATAGTCCGTTATCCGTGAATACAACCGCTATTTTCAGACTTCATCCCGAATGTTTCGACAAAGAAACCATAAGTTTTATGCACCAGCACCACGACCCGTTCGGTTTTGAAAAACTGAAGTATATAACCGATGTTGAAGATTCAAAAAAATTAAATGAAATTGATGGACCGGTCATGATCATTTCCGCATCTGGAATGGCGGAAGCCGGAAGAATTCAGCATCACCTTGCAAATAACATCGGAAATCCAAATAACATCATATTGATTGTGGGATATTGCGCCGAACATACGTTAGGAAAAAGAATTGTTGAACGACAACCGGAAGTAAAAATCTTCGGAGAAATATTTCAATTGAACGCTGAGGTCATCGTCCTCAACTCATTAAGTGCCCACGCAGACGCCAACGAGTTGATCGATTACTGCAGTAAATTCGATAAAGTAAAAATGAAAAACTTCTTTATTGTTCATGGTGATGAAGATCAGCAAATAAAATTCAGAGATAGATTACATACGGCAGGATTCGGCGAAATAACGATTCCTTCCCGCGGGGATGTTTTCAGTTTGTAGTTTATGCAAGAAATATTTTTCATCATAATTAAGCTGCATAGTTTCTATTATAGAAATTTACCCGATTTTCTAAAATGAAATATTTTTTCATCATACTTTTTTCTTTAGGTATGCAGCAAATTATTGCGCAGAGAGAAGCCAATCAAGACTCCATTTCCGTGCTGTTCAACGCGGATTCATTAAATTTTTTTGAAACAAAACTGAACAAACTTCTTTCTACGTATCAACTGGAGGCAAATTTTCTCTATGCCAAATCATTTTCCGATCTCTCATTTTCAGTGAAAGAAAATTACGGATCGACGCTTATTAAAGCATCAGATAAAAGTATTAAAGATGAACACTTCTTTTCTTTCGGAACAGCTTACAATTTAGATGAAAATTTTTCCGGAGGTTTTGCCGTTAAACATTCAATTCTTTCCGATTCAAGAAAAATTGGAATTAATTCTGCTGTGCAATCGAGCATTGTTTTTTTTCCCCGTTATACTTTTGCACCAGAAATATTTGTAGCACCTTTTGCCGGGTATTCAAGTAACCGACAGATCGGAGTTCACGATGACGGCATCTTGTTCGGCGGTGAAGGAAACTTTCGATCCAATTCCGGTGATGGATTTGACTTAGTTTCTTCTGTAAAAATTAGTGAAGAGGATATATTGCCAAGAAAAAACAATATCCGCAATTTCAATATTTCAACAACAAATAGGTTTTCTGAATTTGTAGGGAATATCCTTCATGTTTCTTACTTTGAA
>JALNWB010000303.1 GCA_023231105.1 Ignavibacteriaceae bacterium
CGTTAACGCTCTTCCGTAATTTTTTTGAATGACAAAAACCGATCCTATGGTCAAATTCGCAAAAGCCATTCCGTCTAAGTGATTGATCTTTTCAAAAATTCGAAGGGCGTGAATAATATTTTCAGTTGCAAGATTAAGATTGTTCCGCTGCCGGTAGATCACGCCGATGTTATTGTAACTAAAGCCTAATTGAATGGAGTCCTTTGCGTCTTCCGCAATTTTTAAAGCGCGAAGATGGTGTACAAGCGCTTTATTATAATCTCCTAAATTTCTTTGAATAACTCCGATAAGATTTTCGGATTCGGCTTCAAAATGTTTGTTGGAAATCTTTTTTGCAAGTTCAAGTGAATGCACAGCTAATTCAATGGCAAGTTCCGGGTCTGTTCCTCTTATCTTCAAACAATAATCATTTATTGTTTTGATCTTTACAGTATCAGGTTTATCCTTAACATCTTTTATAATTTTTTCAAACGGTGATTGTCCGAAAACGGTGTTGAACAAAAGAAGGGTAATAAGAAAAAATTTCATAAATTAATATTATTATAAAAACAGTTAAAAAATAAAGAAATTTAAATACAGAGCAAACTTTGGTTCACAAAACCGATCTATTAGCGGGATAAATTTCGCATTATAGTCTGTCTGTCGAGAGCCAATATAATTTACTATCGAATAATTAATAAAAAATTATAGGATCACCCATAATTCTCTTTGGGGATGGGAAAGATATTGACATCCGTTTTCCGTTACCACAATTTCTTCTTCCATTGTTACAATGCCGTGTCCGTCAACCATTAAACGGGGTTCAATGGTGTAAACCTGGTCTTTTTCGATAGGAAGAAAAGGAAGATTTCCGTAACGCTCCCAGCGTGGAAAGAAACCGCTGCCGCCATCGTGCGCGGTTCTGCCAACTTGATGTCCAAGTCCGTGCAAATATTCTGCATATCCATTTTGAGTGATAAAATTTCTTGCGGCATCATCAATTTCGCAGCCCTGCATTCCTGGTTTAACCTTTATCGCGGCTTGATTAATTGACTCGCATAAAACATCAAAACCATGTTGAACTTCCGGCGGAACTGAAGTTTCATTTTCTTTGGCAATGTACCAGGTTCGCTGCATATCGGAACAGAATCCGTTTATCTTAACGCCGAAATCGATGTTGAGAATATGCCCGCGTTCAATCAATCGATCGGTTGGACCGGAATGAGCGCCAGCAGTATCTGGTCCAGTAAAGACAGCGGGGCAATGGTCTTCGTCCCAAGCCAACTCAAATCCGCGTTCGGTAACTTTTTGTTTTATGAAATCGGCAATATCTTTTTCAGTTTTTCCCGGTTGCAAAAATTGAGTTACTTCATCAAAAATTCTTTCAGTCTCATGCACACAGACTTTCATTGATTCAATTTCAGAAGCTGACTTTCTTCCGCGCAATGCGGCAATAATTTCTTCGGAGGAAACAAAACGTTCTGTGTAAGGTGTATCTTTTAAATATTCTGAAAGCGCAAGGAACATTCCATGTGTTAGTCCATCAGCAAGGTTTGCATGGAGTGAATAATTCAAAGCGATCTTTTGAGGATCATTATTTTTAAGATATTCAAGCAGCGGTTCTTTAACTGATTGAACAAATCCGATAACATTTTTATATGTCCCGACGGTTTTCATATTCGGCACATCCAACGAGCCGAGAATAGCTGTGGTGTCGCCGTTCCGGTTGATAATAAACGCCGATTGCCACGTGCAGTTTGTTCCCACAACAAGTTCCAAAGTCGGGTCTCGCATCGTAGCACTTTCACGCACGAATATCAGCCAAGCGTCAATATCTTTTTCATTTAAGATTTGTGCTGCTTGTTTAATTTTTTCAAGTACAAGTTGGTTCTT
Organism: Ignavibacteriaceae bacterium; assembly: GCA_023231105.1. GTDB lineage: Bacteria > Bacteroidota > Ignavibacteria > Ignavibacteriales > Ignavibacteriaceae > UBA1563. The sequence goes on from JALNWB010000303.1 coordinate 1,873, forward strand.
CATGGTTAAACCTTTAAATAATCTCTATTATTAAAACAAACTTAGAGATTTGACACTGCCCCCGCAAGGAAATTTTATTTGATATCTGCAATTTTCCAAAAGTTATTTTACTTTTCACAAAGTTCCGTTAATACTCCAAAAGTAGATTTCGGATGAAGAAAAGCGATGTCCATTTCTTCCGCACCTTTACGCGGCTGTTTATCAATTAGTTGAACCCCTTTGCTTTCCAATTTCGGTAAAAGCGAATCCAATTTTTCCACAGCAAAAGCGATATGGTGAATTCCTTCTCCTTTTTTAGCGATGAATTTTGCAACCGGACTTTCTTCTGATGTCGCTTCTAACAATTCTATCTTTGTTTCTCCAACCATAAAAAAAGCGGTCTTTACTTTTTGATCTTCAACTTCCTCTATTGCGTAACATTTCAGTCCAAGAATGTCTTCATAATAAGCGATTGCTTCTTCAAGATTTTTAACTGCAATTCCGATGTGTTCTATTCTAGTTGGCGCTTTCATACCTAATTCCTAAGCCGGCAAAGCCGGAATAAAAAAGTTTTCTTCTTCGTGTCTTAGTGTCTTGTATGTTAAATGTTATAAAAAAAGTTCTTTGAAATATTGAATAAAATAGTTTCCTTTACGGAAGAGAAGGTTTGTGCCTTGGGTCTAAGAACCCGTCACGAAGTTTTTTCC
>JALNWB010000304.1 GCA_023231105.1 Ignavibacteriaceae bacterium
AAAAACTGATGAGAGAAACTTTGAACAATTTTCTGTTGTTTATTTTGTAAGAAAAGGAAAGAACTGATACATGTCAAAAATATCCATTCTCCCCGAAAATCTTGCGAATAAAATTGCTGCCGGAGAAGTTGTGCAGAGACCTGAATCCGTTGTAAAAGAATTGATGGAAAATGCAATTGACGCCGGTTCCACGTTGATCGAAGTACTAATAAAGAAAGCGGGAAAAGTTTTAATTCAAGTGATAGATAACGGCGAAGGAATGTTGGAAGAAGATGTTATTCTTTCCGTTCAAAAACATGCGACCAGTAAAATTTCTACTTTAGAAGATTTGGATGCGATAAAAACTCTTGGTTTCCGCGGAGAAGCATTGAGCGCTATCGCAGCTGTAAGTCAGCTTGAAATAAAAACAGAAACCCATGTTGATGAACTTGGAACGCTGCTTCGTGTTGAGGAAAGTCAGGTCAATAAAGAGAAGGGATCGTTTTCCAAAGGAACTTCCATTGCAGTAAAAAATTTATTTTTTAACACTCCCGGTAGAAGAAATTTCTTAAAGACAGATACAACAGAGCTGAAACATATCATCAATACATTCACAAAATTAGCTTTGAGTAATCCGCAAATCGCTTTTAAATTATTTATTGATGACGATCTTACCTTCGATCTCACTTCAGGAACGTTGACAAAACGGATTGAAGAAATTTTTGGCGAAGAGATGCGCGACGCGTTGATTCCAGTGCATGAAGAGACTGATTACATTTCGTTAACGGGATTTATCGGCAAACCGAGTCTGCTTAAAAAAAATAAAGGAGAGCAATATCTCTTTCTCAATAACCGGTTTGTGCAAAGTAAGCAAATCAATCATGCGGTTTTTACAGGATATGAAAATGTTCTTGAAAAAGGGGATTATCCTTTCTTCATTTTGTTCTTAAGTATTGATTATAAACGGGTTGATGTGAATGTGCACCCATCAAAATTGGAAGTCCGCTTTGATGATGAAAAAGATATCTACAATTTTGTTTTAGCCGTAATTAGAAAAAGTCTGGCTTCATTTGATTTGGTTCCTTCGTTAACTTTTCAATCCCAGCCGTTTTCATCTAACGATGAAAAATTAAGAGTAAATCCTTCGCAAAGAATTGAAAGAAAAGATTTCAGCGACAGACCAATATCAACTCAAGAACCATATAAACCGAAAGCGTATTCTGATAACGAAATAGATTTACTTTTCGGAAGTCTGCGGAAAAATATTGATACTCAATCAATTCCATCAGATGATAAAATGCCATTTGACGCAGATGCAACAGAGGTTCCAAAGCAACAACAGACCGTGATCCGTCGTTCGGATGAAGATGATGCGAACACGACATTTATCATTCAACTACATAACAAATATATTTTGTCGCAGATAAAGACAGGATTAATGATCATTGACCAGCATGTTGCACACGAAAGAATTTTGTATGAAAAAGCATTGCAACTGTTCGAAGCGAATTTCCCGTTTAGCCAGCAATTAATATTTTCTAAAACACTTGACGTTGATCCTGCGACGTATAGTTTGTTGAAAGAACTATATCCGCATTTATCGAATCTTGGTTTTACCTTGAAATTCTTCAGCAGAAATACTATTGTTATTGAAGGAATTCCGCAAGAAGTTAAACAAGGAACGGAAGAAAAAATTCTTTTTGAAATATTGGAAGAATATCATTTAAATGAACGCGAAAAGAAAATTACCGACGCAAAAGATAATATTGCAAAATCATATTCGTGCAGAACTGCAATTAAAGCCGGCGACAAACTTTCCGAAAAAGAAATGCGCTTGCTGATCGATCAATTGTTTGCGACCTCAATGCCATATGTTTGTCCGCACGGCAGACCGATCGTTGTAAAAATATCTTTAGAAGAATTTGATAGAAGATTTGGAAGAACTTAATTTTAATTAGTTGAAAGTAAAAAGTTGAAAGTATCAAGTTATCAACTTTCTAATTGTAATTTTCTACTTTCTACTATAGACAATAAACAAAGAGGAACAAATGCCAGTATCCGAAGAATACAAAAGACTTCGCGATGAGTACAACCAAAAAGTTGAAAGATCATCGAGCAACGGCAAATCTTACACAACCTTAAGTGGTGAACCGGTAAATGGATTTTATGGTCCCGATGATTTAGAAAAAATCGATTATTTAAATGATCTAAACTTTCCCGGTGAGTATCCCTACACCCGCGGTATCCACGCCAATGGTTATCGTGGTAAAGTTTGGACGATGCGTCAATTTGCCGGATTTGGTTCTCCGGAAGATACCAACCAACGTTTTCATTATTTGCTGAAGAATGGGCAAACCGGTTTATCTGTTGCTTTCGACTTGCCTACACTAATGGGTTGGGATGCCGATGCAGAATTAGCTCAAGGTGAAGTTGGTCTCTGCGGTGTTTCAATTTCTTCCTTGAAAGATATGGAAACACTTTTAGATAGAATTCCACTTGATCAAGTTTCAACTTCAATGACGATCAACTCGCCTGCGGCAATAGTTTTCGCTTTTTATTTGGCGGTTGCAAAAAAACAA
>JALNWB010000305.1 GCA_023231105.1 Ignavibacteriaceae bacterium
CTATTCTTATCAATGAATTAGTGAAATCTGTCGTAGAAAAAAACAGAAGCTTGGCTCAAGCCAAGGAAATAATTTTTGATATAAATCTAGAGACGCACGCTTTGATTCAAGGAAACAAAATTGAATTAAGTCGTGTATTTTTTAATATTTTAGATAATGCTATCAAGTACACACCACCGAAAGGAATAATAAAAATATCAGATAAATTTGCTTCAAATAAATATGTAATTACTGTGAGTGATAACGGTGTAGGTATACCGAAAGACATCATTGATAAAATTTTTGATTCTTTCTTTCGAGGTGATGTGGCGCGTAGCACAAATGGAGCCGGACTGGGGCTTACTTTATCAAAGAAAATTATTGAAAATCATAAAGGGACAATATCCATAAAAAGCCAAGTAGGCAAAGGCACAAGTGTGATTATTTCTCTGCCTGCGCAGGCAAGCTTGCCTATCTCTTCACAGTAAGTTCATCTGATAAGAATATACTTGAAGCATGAAATACAAAAAACATATTGCAACGGGGGCTCTCGCTATCTCATTATTAGTTTCAGGTTCTAGCGTTTTTGCGGAAACTACGCAAGATTTAGGTATTAAAAGCGTACAGCAAACTTATCAAAAACAAAACAAAGAGAATAGAAATTTAAGAGTAAAAAATAAAAGAAGAAATAGTATAGTAGGGATTGTTTCAGCGATAAATAATGCTAGTTTTACGGTGGAAATAAAGAATATGAGGAAGAAATCTATGCTATCAGCAGATATTGAGACGGATTCCAATACTATATATAAGAAAAATGGTGTTGTGGTCTCGAAGTCTGATTTGGCTGTCGGACAGAAGGTGGTAATCGCAGGTAATTTAGATAAGGTTACCAATATCTTAAACGCCAAAATGGTAAAAATAGTTGCTGAAAAGAATAAAAACTTGTAGTTTTTGAAAAATATGTTAATATAATAAGAAGCTCAGACGTTTTTTGGGCTTTTTATTATGGAAATTAGAAATATAGCAATAATAGCGCACGTGGATCACGGCAAGACAACCTTGACCGATGGTCTAATGAAACAAAATGGCGGACTGCAGGACGAGGGTGTGTCCATGGATTCGAACGATCTTGAAAAAGAGCGTGGTATTACTATATATTCTAAAAATACTTCTATCTACTATAAAGATACGAAAATAAACATTGTAGATACTCCGGGCCACGCAGACTTCGGTTCAGAAGTAGAACGTGTTTTGCGGGCAATTGATTCCGTGCTTCTATTGGTGGATGCGGTAGAAGGACCAATGCCACAGACTCGATTCGTTTTGAAAAAATCTTTGGAATTAGGATTAAAGCCGATAGTGGTCATAAATAAAATAGACAAGCCCGCAGCTGATCCGCACAGAGTTCATGAGGAGGTTTTAAATTTGTTTTTTGAATTGGGGGCCAATGAAGAACAAGCAAATTTTGAAACGATTTATGCCATTGGGCGCGAAGGCAAGGCTTTTAGACATTTGGATGATAAGTCCGAAGATCTCTCTCCGTTACTTGATTTAATTTTGGAAAAAGTTGCACCGGCATCTCTCAATGAAGATGGAAAAATGTCTGCGCAAGTTTTTAATTTAGGCTACGATAATTTTTTAGGCAGAATGGCAGTGGCGAGAATTTATTCCGGGAAAATAAAAACAGCCAGTCAGGTTTTTGTAAAAGGCAATGTTGATGGTCAGCATGGAGTACGAAAAGGAAAGATCACCAAACTTTTTTCTTTTGAAGGTATAAACAGAAAGGAAACAGATTTTGCCACTTCAGGTGACATCGTTTTACTAGCGGGGATTCCAGACATCTATATAGGAGAGACAATATGTGAAGATGAGAGCGTGGAGCCATTGCCACATATCGCCATCGATGAGCCGACATTGTCTCTTAATTTTTTAGTCAATGATTCTCCGTTTGCGGGGCGTGAAGGAAAATTTGTTACCTCAAGACAAATAAAAGAAAGATTAGAAAAAGAATTAGAGATCAACGTCGGACTCAAGGTAGATTTTTCTCCAGACCAAGGAGAGAACAACATGGGCCCATCTTTTTTTAAAGTATACGGAAGAGGAGAACTTCACGTTGCTATATTGCTAGAAAACATGCGAAGAGAAGGTTTTGAAATGCAGGTTTCCCAGCCGGAAGTTATTATCAAGGAAGAAAATGGAGTCAAAACAGAGCCTTATGAAGAGCTTGTAATTGACGTTCCAATGGAGTTTTCTGGTAGTGTAATTGAAAAAATAGGCAAAAGGCGCGGTATTATGAAAGATATGGTGGAAAAAGAAGGAATTGCAAGGGTTATTTTCGATATACCAACGCGCGGATTACTCGGTTATCGTGGTGAATTCATCATAGATACAAAAGGGGAAGGGATAATGAGTTCGAGGGTTACAGGCTTTAATGAATATGCTGGGGAGATTAAAAAAAGAGAGTATGGTTCTATGACTTCTATGGTGGCGGGGAAGGCAGTAGCCTTTTCCCTTGCAAATTTACAAGAACGTGGTATATTGTATATAGAACACGGGACAGAA
>JALNWB010000306.1 GCA_023231105.1 Ignavibacteriaceae bacterium
TTTCGGAAATGTTTATATAGATTCTACCAGTTTGAAGCAAATCAATCTTACCAATACCGGGACTGCAGATTTACAAATTCAATCAACATCTTTTTACCAGGCAAGTTCTGCCTATAAAGTAAATACGTTTAATCAAACTATTAAACCGGACAGTACTAGGAATGTTTCAATCTCGTTTACGCCGACACAGATTGTAAGTTATCCGGATACACTCTATGTTTATCATAATGCAACTGGTAATCCTTCAAAAATATCTCTCTCAGGTTCAGGTATAGATGTTGCGAAGCCGGTAATAAAAATTGCGGTTACTTCAATTACTTTTGATACCACTTATGTCGGATCAAATAACCAGAAAACTCTTTCTATTACTAACGAAGGAACTGCTGATTTAGTTGTTAGCAGTATTACAGCAAACAAAGCAATATTTACTTCTTCGGAAACTTCATTCATTGTAGGAGCAGGATTAAACCACTTGATAACACTTACTTTTTCACCCACTTCCGATTCCGGATATAGCGGGACGTTAGCAATTCAGCATAATGCATTAGGAAGCCCTTCTCTAATATCGTTAACCGGTAAAGGAAAGAAATTCGTTCCGAATATTGTTCTTTCAAGCAAAGAAATAAACTTCGGAGTGATTACGGTGAACTCTAATTATGAAACTTCATTGCTCATTAATAATACCGGAACGGTGGATTTAGTTGTAACAAATATCCATTCTTCTAATTCAATATTTGTAACGGTCGAAACAAATTTTATGGTAGCGCCAAACTCAATCCAGGAAGTGCATCTTAAATTTACTCCTTTAGCCGCAACACAATACACAGGGACGTTAACTATTTCACATAATGCGGAAAGCGGTGTAACAACTATTCCGATGACAGGCGCAGGATATCCGGTTCAGGTTTCAGTAACAAGAACATTCTCTTTTGGAGATATAACGCGTAGTGGAAATTATCGACTGGTGGGGCTGCCGGGAAATTCGAATATCCCGATTACTCAAACTGTTTCAGGTGCTCAAAAAACCGATTGGAATGCTTATTATGATAACGGCATTCTCAGCACCAGCCAGTCGGATTACTTAAAAGAATATGATGGAAGCCCTAACTTTATGTTCAAACCCGGAAATGGTTTTTGGATTATAAGTAAAAATGGATTTACCGTTTCAGCAAACGTTGCACCGGTTCTGCTTGCTGCCGATAGCACATACGCTATCCCTTTGCAGGCTAATTGGAACATCATTTCTAATCCGTTTGAAAAAAGTACGAGCTGGACAAAAATAAAACAGTTGAACGGTTTAACTACTGATCCTCTCTATAAATGGAACGGTCAAACGTATGACCAGGTTTCTGAAGTTACCACGTATGAAGGATTTTATTTCCTAAACAACAAAGGGCTTTCTACTCTTAAAATTCCTTACGACGCAAACGGGACATTAAGGAAATTCTTTAAGGAGAAAGATAATTATTTGCTCGGCGAAAGAGGATTTATCATTAATTGTTTTGATAGCGGAGTTGAAAAATCATTTGTCTATGCCGGCTTCAATACTAAAGCAAGTAATGATGTTGATGATTACGATTATTTTATGCCTCCTGTGGATTTTGGCGAAGTCTCTCTTGTTCTGCAGAATGACAGTCTTTCTTCAGATTACAAAAAACTCATGATTGAGCAGAGGAAAGAGATCGGCGATGGAACGCAGTTCGATTTCACCGCGAAAAATATAAGCAAGGATGCGGTTCAACTCTCCGTAAATGGATTTGAATTCTTCCCGGAAAGCGAAACATATCTTTTGGATAAACAGTATAATAAATTTACGAATCTGAAAGAGAAGAATGTTTTTGTCCTTCCTCCGCAAATGGGTAAGAGGGGTTATTCACTTTTAGTCGGAAATCAGGCTTTTATTCAAGAACGAAAAGCGGCGATAACTCCAAAAGAATATTTGCTGTATCAGAATTATCCAAATCCATTTAATCCGGCAACTACAATTGCATTTGGTCTGCCCAAAGAAAGCAATGTTACCCTTACACTCTATAATACTCTTGGAGAAGTTGTTCTGAAAAACGAACTTGGCGGTAAAGCTTCCGGCTATCATGAATTGCTTGTAGATTTAAGAAGCAATCCAAGTGGAGTTTACTTCTACCGGTTAAGTGCTGAATCGCTTGACGGGAAACAAAAGTATTCGTCAATTAAGAAGATGATACTTTTGAAATAATTAGGAATTCAACTAATGTGTGCTGGCAAGCCCTCTTCTTATAAAGGAGAGGGCTTGTTATTACCGCATGAATCGCCAACTACCTTAAGAAACATAATTCATTATTTTAGCAGAAAGCTCTCCCAATTTCAGATCAATATTTCTTATTTTTAATTATCAAAGGGAGATCTTTAATGAAAAGTTCGCTTTCAAATTTCTTTCCTGTTTTCCGCACATATTTAAAGGAAGACAAAAAAGATTAGAAAATAGCATAAAAGCTGAATTTATCTTCCAAGTTAGACTGACCCGCGGTAAATTACGGGCATGTATATTAGAAAAAA
>JALNWB010000307.1 GCA_023231105.1 Ignavibacteriaceae bacterium
GCGCCCATAGCTCAACTGGATAGAGCATCTGACTTCGGATCAGAAGGTTTGGGGTTCGAATCCCTATGGGCGTACAAAACCAGAGCTGAAAAATGAATAACGAACAAGGAATGTAGAATGTTGAAGTGCGAAAACTTCATTATTCTTTGTTCAATATTCAAACTAAAGAATCCTAACCTTTTAAATCTGAAAGAATTATTTGACATCTCAGCTACGCCAATTTCCTCATTCAGGAAAAGCATTCCCCAAAATAATCGCATTATGGGCTTTGAATGAAGCCGCGCTCGGTGGACTTCTTCATGCGTTTGATATTCCTTTTACCGGGCTTATTGTCGGCGGAGTTGCATCCGTACTTATTGCTTTGCTTGCATTTCTTTCAGACAAAAGAGGCAGCATCACAAAAGCAACGTTAATTGTTATTGTAATAAAAGCGGTTGTTAGTCCATACACACCGTTAGCGGCATTTGTAGCAGTTTTTATTCAAGGATTGTTAGGGGAACTTCTTTTTTCTTCAAAAAAGTTTTTTGCTGTTTCCGCCATAACTTTGGCGGTTCTTTCATCCATGTATTCGGCATTACAAAAATTATTTTTGGTAACAATTTTATTTGGTACAACACTTTGGAAGTCAATTGATCTTTTTTTCAACTATGTTCTAAAGCAATTAAGTTTCCTCGGAGCTGACATCCATTTTAGTTATTATCTTATCGCCTTTTATTTAATGCTTCATCTAATATTTGGAACGTTGTTCGGGATCATCGCTGCAAGAATTCCAAAAGTTGTAAGCGGTTTAACTGATTCTTCTTTGTTGATTCCGTTAGAAAGAATAAAAATTGTTGAAAGTGAATCTCTTTCACCTGCAAAAAAAAAGAAAAAGTTCTGGTTTCAAAAGATTTCGGGTATTATAGTCTTTGTCCTATTGCTCACAGCGCTTTTCATTTCATATTTCTATACCGAACATCATAACGGGAATGTATCGGCAATTCTTGTTACGATCTTTCGGGCAATTGGAATTACACTTCTTTGGTTTTTCTTTTTTGGACCAATCGCATTAAAATATTTTAAAAAGTTGATCGCTTCCAACCAAAATAAATATACCGTAGAAATTGAATCAATTTTACAGACGCTTCCTTATTATAAAAAAATAATTCAAGAAAGCTTTTCTCTTGCATCGTCATCTTCGGGAATAGCGCGCTTAAAACTATTCGCCAAGCTCACGTTAATAAATATTTTATTTTTTGATTTGCATGACTGATATTTTTATTTATTCGGGGGAAAAGGGAGTAGGGAAGTCAACCTATTTACAAGATACATTTTTACAGAAACCAAATGTTTGTGGAATTTTACAACCGCGAATCAATGGTGTCAAATATCTTGTGGATATTGTTTCGGGTGAAAAGAGAAGATTAGAACTTGATAACCAAGCGGATGATGAAAATGTTATAACTATCGGTAACTACATTTTTTCACAAGAAACATTTCTTTGGGGGAAACAAAAACTTTCTGAGGCAATATTAACAACAAACAAATTATTAATTATTGATGAAATCGGACCTTTAGAATTAAACGGTTCCGGTTTAGAACCGGTTCTTTCCGAAATCATTTTTCAAGAAATTACTTTGGAGAAAAAACTTTTACTTGTTGTTCGTCCAAAATTAATAGAAGAAGTGACAGAAAAGTATGGTTTATTAGACCCGGTTGTTATCCATTACGGGGAAAAATTACCTTTGGAAATTTTTGAATGATGAATATATACCTTTGCTTGTTAGTACATTCCGCACTGAGTTTCAATTTTGCCATTATAGAAGAAATATTTTATAAATTTCTATTTGACACTCATTGGAAATTTATTATGTTTCAACTGTATTTTAAAAGCGGTTGTTATGCATCCGCAAGTTCTTGTTTTTTCTTGAAATATTGATAGTTAGTAAATGATGTTACACAGAATATTCGATTTCTAATAATGTATATGTGAATTTGTAATAACTTACTTAAGTGAACAGATATTTGATGCTATGATTTTTGTTCTTTCTTTTTAATTAAGTGCTTCTTTAATATCAATCTACAATTTATTTAGAGGAAAACATGAAAAAATTATTTACTCTTTTGCTATTCGTTTTCTTAGCACCCAATTCAATTTGGGGGCAAATACACGGAACGTTTACTGTTGGAACTGGGGGAAATTATGCAACCCTGAATGATGCAATTACTGAACTCAATTTATTTGGAATAGATGGGGATTGTACTTTCAATATCCTGAATGATTTAACAGAAACTTCTAATATTTGTGTAGGTTTAAATACAAAAGGACATACTATCACATTCAAACCTGCGGCAGGCGTAATTGCAACGGTTACTTTTACTAAAACAGCAGATAACACCGGTGCTTCAGGCAACTGGGTTATTGGTGTCCCAAATTTAACTACTACTTCCGGTACAAATTATGGAATGGTTACCACAAATAACATTGTTATCGATGGTTCAAATACGGTTGGCGGAACAACAAGAGATTTAAC